>CBFDAY010000087.1:0-9081 GCA_965602895.1 uncultured bacterium | reverse complement strand
GCCCGTTGTCCTATCGCCATGTCCGGCACGAGCGGGCACCGCTCGGGCGAGAGCCCTATGTCGAGTAGGAACCTCAGCGACTCTTCGTCCCGCGGCATCACGACCGCGCAACGGCGCAGCACCGCGGCCGTCATTTTTTTCCAAATGGGAGAGCGGAGCGGCCCGTAGGATTGGGGAAACAGCGCCACCGGTTTGCCGAGGCGGGCCGGCAGCCAATAGGTGTAGAGCACAAAGGGCAGCTTTTTGAGGAACTTCTCGTTAATCGATTCGCCGGAGATGCTGACGACGAGGTCCGCCTCGAGGATCGCGTCGAGGGCGTCGCGTCGCGGTCCCCGGGGGGTGAAAGCCCGGGCCAGCGCCGCGTAGACGCCCGGGTTGCCCCTTGAGATAATGAGGGCGAGGCTGCCGGCGAGCATCCAAAGAGCGTTCGGGATCAGCCAGAGTATTTGCCTGAGCCTGCCGGTGTAATGCGGCATTCCGGGAAAGAGCTTTTCGATCGTGCGCTCGCCCGTTATCTGCTCGATGCCTTCGGGGTCGCGGGCGAGGACGGTGAGCCGAGCGTTCGGAAAGGCCGACCTGATCTGTTGCACCCCGCATTCCGCCAGCGCCCAGTTGCCCAGATGGCGCGGCGAAAACGCCTCGGTTACGACTATTTTCGGTCCCGGTTCGCCGCTCATAAAGACTCCTCTTTTCGCGCCTCGCGGTACATTTTGTGGATCTCGCGGGTGAGGGCCTTCATTTTCAGCTCCTGCGTCATGAGGCAGTCCCCGCAGATTGCGGGTAATTGGTCGAACCTTCCTTCCTTCATTAACCTTCGAATCTTCCGGTAAGGCTCGCCTTGCCATATCTCCTCGAGGCTCTGATCGAGAACGCTGCCGACCACAAGAAGACCGTTGAAATCCGCGCAGCACACCGTGACATCGCCGTTGACCAACGCGAGCATGCTGTTGTCGATGAAATAGCAAGGGGAAGGCCTGTCGTCAAACTGAACGCCCGCGAGGACTGAGCGGTCTCCCAGCGTGCCGGTGGATCCCCGAATCGGTTCAGCTTGATTCGGCGGATGCCCATGCTCATCGCCTCATCTGCGATTTGCTTGAACATGGACCACTGCATATTCTCCCGCGCGCGACGGGAACGTTTCTTCTCGAGCTATCCCTTTTCATGCTCTCTCTCAGAAAATCGCGCGGCGGTTCGGCGAGTGCCGAGAAACTCTCGGCCGGCGAGCGCGTTGCCCGCCGGCCGAATTGTGAGGCGCCGTATCTGCGGTTTGCGGTCCTTGTTCTAATCGATCAGGTGCTCGGCGATCTGGACGGTGTTGAGCGCGGCCCCCTTGCGCAGATTGTCGGAGACGATCCATAAGTTGAGGCCGTGCGCCACGGTGTCGTCGGCCCGGATGCGGCCGACAAAGGTGTCGTCGAGGCCGTCGCAGTCTGTCGCAAGCGGGTAGAGATTCTTCGAGGGGTCGTCCACTACCTTGACCCCGGGCGCCTCCGAGAGAATCTTGCGCGCCTTTTCGGCGGTGATCTCCGATGCGAACTCGATGTTGACCGATTCGGAGTGCCCTCGGTAGACGGGGATGCGAACGGTCGTCGCGGTGACCTTGATCGAGTCGTCTTCCATAATCTTCATGGTCTCTTTGACCATTTTTATTTCTTCTCTGGTGTAGTCGTTGTCCAGGAACACGTCGATGTGAGGCAGCGCGTTGAATGCGATCTGGTGCGGATACACATTCGGCGGGTACTCCCCGCCATCCAGCAGCGCGCGGGTCTGCTCGCGAAGCTCGACTATCGCCTTCATGCCCGTTCCGGAGACCGCCTGATAGGTCGAAACGACCACCCGCTTGATTTTTGCGGCGTCGTGCAGCGGTTTGAGGACGACGACCATCTGGATGGTCGAGCAGTTGGGGTTGGCGATGATGCCCTTGTGCTTCTTGATCGCGTGCGGGTTGACCTCGGGCACGACCAGCGGCACGTCGGGCTCCATGCGGAACGCGCTCGTGTTGTCTACGACGACGGCGCCCCTCTTGACGGCCTCGGGCGCGAACTGCTTGCTGATGGATCCCCCGGCCGATGCGAGCACTATCTCGATGCCCTCAAAGCTCTCCGGCTTGAGTTCTTCGACCGTAATTTTTTCTCCGCGGAATTCGAGCTGTTTCCCGGCGGAGCGGCTCGAAGCGAGCAGCTTGAGGCTGCCGAGGGGAAACTTGCGCTGCTCGAGGATCTTGCGCATCTCCTCGCCGACCGCGCCGGTCGCCCCCATTATGGCTACGCTGGGCTGTTTTCTCATGACGTCGTTCTACCTCCTCTATTTCTTATCAACGAGCCGCGGCTATTCCGCCACGAGTTCGGCCACCATGTCGCCGATCTCGCTCGTGGAATATCCCATCTGGCCCGCATTCATGCTCTTTAAGTTGCCGATGACTTCGGTTATGCTCAGTTCCACCTTGGCCGCGGCCTCGGCTTCGCCCAGGAAATCCAGCATCATCCGGCACGCGTATATTGCGGCGAGCGGGTTGATGACGCCCTTGCCCGTGTACTTGGGCGCGGACCCTCCGATGGGCTCGAACATCGAGGCGCCCTCGGGATTAATGTTCCCGCCGGCGGCGATTCCCATGCCGCCCTGGATCATCGCGCCGAGGTCGGTGATGATGTCGCCGAACATGTTGTCGGTCACTATCACGTCGAACCACTCTGGATTCTTGACCATCCACATGCAGATGGCGTCGACGTGAGCGTAGTCGGTCTCGATGTCGGGATATTCCCTCGCGACCTCGTGGAACGCGCGTTCCCATAAGTCGAACGCGTACGTGAGCACGTTGGTCTTGCCGCACAGGGTGAGCTTTTTCCTCTTGCCCCGCGCGCGGCAGTAATCGAACGCGTATCGGATGCAGCGTTCGACGCCGCGGCGCGTGTTTATCGACTCCTGTATGGCCACCTCGTCGGGCGTGCCTCGCCGGAGCGTTCCACCGGCTCCGGCATATAAGCCCTCCGTGTTCTCCCGGACGACGACGAAATCGATGTCGTCCGGTCCTTTTCCCTTTATCGGCGTCTCGACGCCGGGAAGCAGCTTGACCGGCCTCAGGTTAATATACTGGTCGAGCGCGAAGCGCAGCTTGAGCAGAATACCCTGCTCCAGCACGCCGGGCTTGACCTTCGGGTGGCCGATGGCTCCAAGGTAGATGGCGTTGAACGAGCGCAGGCCCTCGATGGCCTTGTCGGGCAGCGTCTCGCCCGTTTTCAGGTATCTCTCACCGCCGAAATCGAACATGGTCGGCTCGTACTTGAAGCCGAACCTGCCCGCGGCCGCCTCAAGAACCTTCAACCCTTCGGCGACGACCTCCGGCCCCGTTCCGTCACCCGGGATGACCGCTATCCTGTACATTATTTATCCGCCTTTTCTTCGTCTGCGCTTGCGGCCGCCTTCTCGATTCGGGCGCGCGCGTAATTTATCAGTCCGCCGGCGTCGATGAGTTCCTGCATGAACGGCGGAATCGGGCTCGCGCGAAACTCTGCGCCGGTGCTCAGGTTTCGAATCGTCCCCTCCGAGAGGCTGACCTCGATCTCGTCGCCGTCGCTTATGCCGTCGACCGCCTCGGGGCAGTCAAGGATCGGCAGCCCCATGTTGAACGCGTTGCGATAGAATATCCGGGCGAAGCTCTTCGCAATGACGCAGGATATGCCCGCGAACATTATCGCAATGGGCGCCTGCTCGCGCGATGAGCCGCAGCCGAAGTTCTTCCCCCCTATGATGAAGTCGCCTTCTTGCGCCTTTTTGACAAACTCGCTGTCGACGTCCTCCATGCAGTGCTGCGCGAGGAGCGCCGGATCGTTCGATGCGAGGTAGCGCGCCGGGATAATGCCGTCTGTGTCAATATTGTCGCCGTATTTCCAGGCTTTCGCTCTGAGAATGACGTTTGCGCTCATTACAAGCTCCCTCTCTGTCACGCGTAATAAAATTGGGCCGATTATACCTTATGGCACGCCTTTTTTCAATAAGGGGCGGGGCCCCACCCACGGATACTTCGTATCCTTGCGTCGGCTATGAGAGAGCCGCACGAGACAAGTTGTTGCTGGAGCCTGTCAGCAGCGACTCGCTGCATCAACCGCCCACGATCTCCAGCAGCGGCTTGAGATAGTTGTCAAAGTAGACGGTAATAAACAGATAGATGACCACGAGTCCGACGATTACCACTACGGCCGGCCCTATGAATTTTGGCAGAGCCTCAAGCACCACCAGCGATTCTTCTTCATAGATGTTGGCGACCCTGTTCAGCGACTCCGTGAAATCGCCCGTCTCCTCCCCGACGGCGAGCACCTCGCGGATCATCGGTGTGACATAGGCCGAGCTTCTTACCGCCTCCGCCAGATTCGATCCACGGCGGATGGGATCCGCCACGCGGTGCAGGCTGTTGGCCATGGCGCCGTTGCCGGTCACCAGCGCCGCCCTCTCGATGGCTTCCGTCATCGGGATCGCGCTTTCGAGCTGCATCGCGAGCGTTCGCGTGAACCGCGCCATGCACAGCTTGATGACGATCGAGCGGAATATCGGCATCATGAGAACGGCGCGATCCCAGATACCGCGCCCCAGCGCCGTGCGCGAGAAAAAGAAGGAGGCCGCCACTATGGCAACGACAATTGCCGCCGTCGAAAAAGCTATTGTTGAGAAAGTGGCGAACTTGTTTGAGCTGAATATCGTCATTATGAGGGTGAAAACGACCAGCGCCGCGCTCAACTGTATCGCCGGGTAAATTGACGCCTTGATGACGGCCCGCCTCAACCTGAGCCGCATGTCGAAGTAGTCGGTCAACCGCCCAAAGACCTCGGCGAGATGGCCGGTGCGCTCTCCCGCGCTCACCATCTCGACGAATATCGTCGGAAACCTGCCGTGGCGCCTATGGACGGCGTCGGTCAACGTGGCGCCCGCGGCGATGTCCTTGCTCAGATCCCCGAGCGCGGCGCGCAGCCGCACATCCCTGCACTCTTTCGAGATGACCGGAAACGCGCGAGACAGGGTCAGGCCGGCCCTAAGCGATACGGCGGCCTGCTTCGAGAAGTTCGCCATCGATTTCAGTCCGATTCTCGCGGCCATTGGTCACCTGTTCTCCTTTGCTAACCGGAGGATCTCGGCGAATTCCTCCGGTGGCGGAGCCTCGAACCGCAGAGGCTCGCCGGTGGCCGGGTGCTCGAACTCGAGCAGTTCCGCGTGGAGCATGTGCCCATCGAGTTCGGAGATGGCCTCGACCAGCGGCCGCGCCATCTTCTCGTGAAAGCGCTTGAGTCTCGCTCCGTAGACGGGGTCGCCGACTATCGGATGCCCGATGTAGGCCATGTGTACGCGTATCTTGTGCGTACGGCCCGTTTCCAGACGCACGGTCAGGTGCGAAATGCCGCCCGCGCTTTCTCTGACTTCGAAGTGCGTGACGGCCTCCCGGTTGCCGAGACCGGCGACGGCCATTTTTTTCCTGTCAGACGGGCTGCGCCCGATGGGTGCGTCGATTGTGCCGTCGGTTTCGGCAAAACTCCCATATGCCAGGGTCCGGTATTGCCGTTTTATTTCCCGGCGGCCGATGCGCTCGGTCAGCCGCCGGTGGGCGGACTCGGTCTTTGCCACGACGAGCAGCCCGGAGGTCTTCTTGTCCAGGCGATGCACTATTCCCGGCCTTTCCTCGCCGCCGGCGGTCGCCAGGCGGCGCGAGTGTGCCAGCAATGCATTCACAAGAGTGCCCGATCGAACGCTCGCGGCCGGATGCACTACCATTCCGGCGGGCTTGTTGACGATGATGATGTGCCCGTCCTCGAAGATTATATCAAGCGGGATGTCCTCGGCCTCGAACGGCGGCGGCTTAAGCGGCTCGATCCGGACCCATATCGATTCATCCGGGCGCACCCTGTGGCTCGGTTTTGCGCTGCGGCCGTCCACGCTCGCGTGGCCCGAATGTATCAGCGCCTGTGCGCGCGCGCGGGAAAGCTCGGCGATGTTCGCGACAAGATACTGGTCGAGCCGGGTCCCTTCGTGCTCGACATCCACTCTGAGTGTGAACTCCCTCGGCTCCATCGTATTTCCCGGCTGGTTCGCCCGGTGAAACGCGGCCCTATGCGTCGAGAGCGGCGGCCAATGGGCGTTCGCCCTCACGCAATCCCGGTGGTCGGGCGGATACACGAATCCTCAAAACAAAAAAACAGGACCGCCAATTTTGCCGGCCCTGTGCGTGATATCGCTATTTCAGGAACGCCTAGTCGTCCACGACCTCCCCAAAAAGCACAAGGCGGCATATTCGCTTTGTGCCGCCTGTCGTAATCGATTTCTTGCAGATGGACATATTTATACTTTTCAGGAGAATTGAAAAATTCGACACCGGCTTGAGACAAAGCAAACCCTTTGTCTTGCTCCCCCTTAGCCAGAATGAGCGTGGATCAGCCGGTCAACGCTCTGGCGAAGAACGCGTAAGCAGCGTCCTTGCCCACGTTCTTGACGCAAGCATATTCACTGGTCAGGATCGTGAAAGCCCGTTCCAGCAATATGTTCTCGGTTGTCGAAAGGCCCTTCGCGCGGTTTTTGCGATCCAGATTGCGAACAACTTCGGCCACCTGGCAAAGGTCGCCGCTCTGGATCTTTCGGTTGTAAGCCCTGAACCGCCGCTGCCAGTTATCGGAGGTTTTGGTCTCCTTTTGCTTGAGCACCTTGACCACTTCCCTGAAGTGCTCATGCTTAACCGGCTGTCTCAACCCGGCACTCTCGGCGTTATCTTCGGGGATATACACCGTCATGTCGAGCATAATGGGTTTCAGGACAAGGAACTTCCGCCTTCGGCCGGCGAATTCTTTCCGCTCGATTCCGACAACCTCGGAAGCGCCGTGGGCAGGATGGACAACGATGTCGCCCTTGGTGATTTGAGACCGCATCCTCATGACCCATTTCCCCACGAGCTCGTCCCGTCACGAGCGAATCCCATGCTACCATAACGAGGGCCGAAATGTCAAGGAAAATCGAGCAAAACCGCATATGAGGGGAACAAGGGGGCGCATTGTCAGTGTTCCGAACGGTCTTTTTGGGGGCATTACGCAATGCGTCATTTTGAGGTCCCCGTTATCCCGTCCGCCATGTTATGTGAGGCCGAAACTCAAGTGGCCGCAAGGGCTTTCTGCAGCTCTTCCGCGCCCGTAACAGGGGGCCCGCAAGTTTGCTTATTACATACGTACGCGGTGGGCGTTTTGGTCACGACATAGTTCATCGTTCTAATCATGGCCATATCCTGAACGGGGTCCAGAAGCTGAACGACCTTCGCCGGCCGGTAGGCGCGCTTGGCCCCTTCGACCAGGTCGCGGCTGCGCCGATCGTCTTTTGGACCGATTATGGCTACACGGGTCGTCTCGTCGTTGACATATCGCGCGGCAAGCGCATAATCGGCCGCAAAATACCCGTGATTGTCCGCGAGCAGCGCCTCGACGTTTCGTTCGAACACGGCGAGCGCGGCCTTTGAGCGATCCAGATACCCGGTCTTTGCCGTATAGGCGTGGAGCCGTGCCAGCGTTTCGGCGGCGAGCGTATTGTCGTTGAGCGACCTGTGCCGGCCGCGCGCGGCCGGGGGCATGTTTTCGTCGGGGAGCGAGTCGTAATATCCGCCGTCCTCGGCCCGGAGCCTCTCGTCGACGATATTCATCAACTGTTCGGCCGAATCGAGGTATTCCCTCCGACCGGTGGTCTCGTAGGCGTCGAGGTTGGCGCGTGCGAGCGCGGCGCTGTCGGTGAGCAGTCCCGGACCGCCGACCTTGCCGTCGCGCAGGAAGTGGTACGCGCCATACTCTTCGCTGTAGCATCGTTCCATGAGCAGCCCGAGCGTTTTGAGCGCGAAATCGCGGCAGTCCTCGCGCCCGAGCGCGTGATGGGCGTCGAGGAAAGAGGACACCGCCAGGGCGTTCCAGTTTGTGTAGATTGTCTTGTCGATGTAGGGGACCCCGTGTTTTTTTCGCTCGACAAGGGGAAGCTTGAAGTACTCCTCCCCATCCGTCAGTATCTTCTGGTTTTCCTCGTCGAATATGTCCGCGTCCTGGCTCCCGAAAAAGCCGCCGCGCTCGGGGTCGGAGAGCGTGCTCAGCATGTAGCCGATTATTTTCTCGGCCGCGTCCGAATACTCCTTTTTCCCGGTCACGCGGTAGGCGTCGAGGAAATTACGCAGGCAGGCGGTGTTGACGTCGAGGTTCTTCTCGTAGTGAGGTTCCTTCCAATCCCTTGTGACGGAATAGCGATACATCCCGCCCTCCTCGGCGTCGAGCAGGCCTTCGGCCATTCCGTGCAGCGTTTTCTCGACGAATTCGAGGATTCCGGGCTCGCCCGTCATGTGGTGCTCGGCCAGCGCGAGCGAGATCGCGCCCGGATATGGGAACTTCTGCGTCGTTCCGAAGCCGCCGAGAACGGGATCGGCGTTTTTCCTTATGTCCTCGATAATGGCCTCGGAGAAATTCTTGATCGGCCCGGCGGGCACGGGCGGCTTCATCACGCCGTCGGCCATTTCCATCGCCGCTTCGGATGAGGCCTCGGCGACTTTTTGCTTGTTCCGCGCATACCACTCGCGCGACTTGTGCAGGAGTTCCTTCATGCTCGGCGGAGGCAGATACGTCGCGCCGTAAACGACCAGTCCCTCCGGCGTCATCACGACCGTAGTCGGCCAGCCGCCCTGGTTGTAGCGCTCGTTCACGTCGGGGCGCTCGTCGTTGTCGACTCGGACGGGCACGTACCCCTCATTGACTGTCCTGATTATGTCGGGATTCGAGTACGCCTCCTGATCCATCACGTGGCACCAATGGCACCAGACCGCGCCGATGTCGAGCAAGACGAGCTTATCTTCCCTCTTCGCCCGCTCGAACGCCTCCGGCGACCACTCCATCCACTTTATCTTTTCCATTTTTCGGTCCTCTTTCTATCGATTGGGGGCCTACACACCCGTTGGGCTCAGCAAAAGTTGGTCTTTATACAACTTTGACACATAAGGGCCGCAATCGAAAATTGGTCGGTGGAATCAAAGACATCTAGTGTCGTGTCAACCGTATATTGTCGGTCTCAGAGTCCCGCAAGTTGTCCAAG
>CBFDAY010000086.1:0-9151 GCA_965602895.1 uncultured bacterium | reverse complement strand
CGTGCTTCTCACGCGACGCGGCCTCACGCTCGCCACCGCCGAGTCGTGCACCGGTGGCCTGATTGCGAATATGATAACCGACGTGCCCGGAAGCTCGGACTACTTCGAGCGCGGCTTCGTCGTTTACAGTAACCGATCCAAAACCGAGCTGCTCGGGGTGAAAACCGGGCTGATAAAGCGCCATGGCGCCGTCAGCCGCCAAGTCGCGCGCGCGATGGCCGCAGGCGCGAAAAAGGCCTCGGGCGCGAGTATCGGCCTTGGCGTTACGGGCATCGCCGGTCCTGTCAGCGACGAATCCAACAAGCCCGTCGGGCTCGTCTGCGTCGCAGTCTGCGCTTCCGACGGATCGGTCGTTGACGAGGAGCATCGTTTCAGCGGTACGCGGCTCCAGGTAAAAAAGCAGAGCGCGCGGGCGGCCCTGGAGCTGCTGGCAAAGACGATCGCATCCTGACCGCCGGAGCTGCCGCAATACGTCAACCACTTTTTCTCTGAGGAAGGCGAGGATACAAGTTGAAGCAGAACAGTTTTGTGCATCTCCACGTTCATACCGAGTACAGCCTGCTTGACGGCGCTTCCAAGATCGGCAAGCTCCTCGACCGAGCGGTCGAATACGACATGCCGGCCATCGCCATGACCGACCATGGCAACATGTTCGGCGCGATCAATTTCTGCAAGGCCGCAAAGAAGCGCGGCATAAAGCCGATCGTGGGATCAGAGATGTATGTGGCCAAGGGCAGCCGGCACGACCGCAAGTCGTCGCAGAAATCCAGGGACTACCACCACCTCACGCTCCTTGTGGAGAGCGAGCAGGGCTACAAGAACCTGATGTACCTGTCGACTGCCAGCTACCGCGAGGGTTTCTACTACAAGCCCCGAATCGACAAGGAAATCCTGCGGGAGTATTCAGGCGGGCTTATCGCCTTAAGCGGATGCCTCGAGGGTGAGCCCTCCAGCCTTCTATGCCGGGGGAAGAAGGAAAAGGCGCTGACCGCCGTGAAAGAGTACCAGGAAATATTCGGTGAGGACAGCTATTATCTCGAACTGCAGGACCACGGTCTTGACGACCAGAAGCGGATTATTCCGGACCTCATCGATCTTGCGCGCCGGACCGGCGCGGGCTTGGTGGCCACCAACGACATTCACTATGTCGACAAGGACGATGCGCTCGCGCAGGAAGTGCTGATGTGCATCCAGACCAATTCGACGATAAAGGACCCGAACCGGCTGCGTTTCGGCACACAGGAGTTCTATCTGAAAACTCCCGAGCAGATGGCCTCCCTGTTCGAGCATGTCCCAGAGGCGATCGAGAACAGTCTGTCGATTGCCGAGAGGTGTGACTATCAACCCGGCAAGGCCGCGTCTCAGTTGCCTGATTTCACCGTTCCCGAAGGAAAAACCGCCGACTCCCATCTTAATGAACTCTGCGAGCAGGGACTGAAAGAGCGCTACGCGGAGGTCGCGCCCGAGGTCAGGAAGCGACTCGATATGGAACTGGGCGTCATCTCCCACATGGGCTATTCCAGCTATTTTCTTATCGTGTCCGATTTCGTCAGGTTTGCGCGCTCCCAGGATATCCCCGTGGGGCCGGGCAGGGGCTCGGCCGCCGGGAGCCTGGTCGCGTATCTGCTTCGGATAACCAATCTCGATCCCCTGGAGCACGGGCTGCTGTTCGAGCGGTTCCTCAATCCCGACAGGGTCTCGCTTCCGGACATAGACATTGATTTCTGTTACGAGCGCTGGGGAGAGATAATCAATTACGTCATCGAGAAGTACCATGCCGACAACGTGGCGCAGATAATCACGTTCGGCACGATGGCGGCGCGGGCGGCCATTCGCGACGTCGGGCGCGGCCTGGGCATTCCCTACGGGCGGGTTGACGAGATCGCCAAGCTCGTGCCCAATGAGCTCAACATAACTATCGAAGACGCCATCAGGCGCGTTCCCGAGCTGCAGGAGAACATGAAGAGAGACCCCGAAGTCGCCCAGATGATGGAGATCGCTCAGTCGCTGGAAGGGATCTCGCGGCACGCCTCCACCCACGCGGCCGGTGTAGTTATCTCGCCGAGGCCGATCTACGAGTTTGTCCCTCTCTACAAGAGCGGCGCCGGGGATATCACAACTCAGTATTCGATGACGAACCTCGAGGAAATAGGCCTGCTGAAAATGGATTTTCTCGGTCTCAAGACGCTTACCGTCATCGATCAGACTGTTTTGCTCATAAAGCAACTGCGCGGAGAGGACATTGATATAGACGAGATCGCTCTCGACGACGAGAAGACGTTCGAGCTTCTCAACAACGCGTACACCCTGGGCGTGTTCCAGTTGGAAAGCTCGGGCATGCGGGATCTCGCGCGCAAGATCGGCATCGACAGCTTCGACGACCTCGTCGCCCTCGTCGCCCTGTTCAGGCCCGGCCCGATGCACATGCTGCCGGACTATATCAAGCGCAAGCACAAAGAGGTGGAGATCGAGTACGACGTGCCTGAGCTTGAGCCGATACTGAAAGAAACCTACGGTGTCATGCTCTATCAGGAGCAGGTCATGAAAATAGCGAGCGAGCTGGCCGGATTCGCAATGAGCGAGGCCGACATGCTGCGCAAGGCCATGGGGAAGAAGAGTCCGGAAGTAATGGCCCGCTACCGTGCGGCCTTTGTCGAGGGGTCAGAGGCCAACGGCATTTCATCAGAGGTCGCCGAGGGGATATACGCGAAGATGGCGCAGTTCGCGGGATACGGTTTCAATAAATCGCACAGCGCGGCGTATGCGCTCATCGCCTACCAGACGGCATACCTGAAGGCGAACTATCCGATCGAGTATATGGCCGCACTGCTCAGCAGCGAAATGGGGAACACGCCGAAGCTCGCCACCTATATAGAGGAATGCGGTAGGATGAAAATCTCGGTCCTTCCCCCCGATGTCAACCTGAGCCGGCTGAAATTTTCGGTCGTCGACGACGAGATCCGATTCGGACTGGCTGCGGTAAAGAACGCAGGCGAAAACGCGATCAAGGGGATCATCGAAGAGCGTGAGAAAGAAGGCCCCTTTAAGTCGCTTTTTGATTTCTGCACGAGGGTGGACAGCCGGGTCGTGAACAAGCGCGTTGTCGAGAGCCTCGTCAAGTGCGGGGCGTTTGATACAAAGGATGCCGGAAGGAGCCGGCTTTTCGCCGCTATCGATGCGGCGATCGAGCAGGGCCAGGCGACACAGCGCGACAGGCAGATGGGGCAGACGCACTTGTTCGATATGCTCGGCGAAGAAGAATCGCTGGGTCCGGTTCGCTATCCCGACGCCGAGGATTGGCCCGACTTCAAGCAACTGGCTTATGAAAAGGAAGTGCTCGGGCTTTTCATCACCGGGCATCCGCTCGCCGTGCATTCCGACAGGATGCGCGCGCTGACGAGCGCCGGCTCGACCGGGCTCAACAATTTCAAAGACGACGACAGTGTCGTGGTCGGCGGCATAGTCACAAAAGTCAAGACACATGTGCCCAAGCGCAAACAGGAGCGCATGGCCTTTGTCGCCATAGAGGATATGGACGGCTCGTTTGAGGTTGTCGTGTTCTCGGATATTTACAGCCGCACTTCGGATCTCTTGTGCGAGGATTCCCTCGTCATGGTCTCCGGACGCGTGAACTACAGGGACGGCGAGCCGAAGGTGATTGCCGAGGAGATAGTCCCGCTCGAAGAGGCCGAGGAGAAGTTCGCGCGCGCGTGTCATATCAGTATCATGACTGCCGGGCTGGAGGAGGAGGCTCTTGAAAAGCTCGCCCAAATAGCCTCTGAGAACGAGGGGCGCTGCAAGCTCTTCATCCATTGCAACACGTCGGAGACCCGCGAAGTGACAATCGAGTCGGCCGTCGGCAAAGGCCTCGAACCCAGCCTTCGAGTCAAAGAGCAGATAGAAGACCTTATGGGAGAGGGTTCCGTATGGTTTAGCGCCCGCTCCGACGCGCTTCCCGCTCCTGCGGCGAAGCCTGCATAAGGGATTGGGCCAAAGCAGCGGCCTTGGAAGTCTCGTCGCTATTTACTGCGTCCCGCCCGAGTGAATTCCGCTGACTGCGCAGGTTGAAGCGGATTTTGCTTTGCATATGCGATCCTGATGTGATTGCTCCGGCTTTTGACAGCTTGGGAATGCTGTGTTATATTCTTGCAACGCGTATTTCCACACGGATTCGCGCGCTTGCAAAAGCGCGATTCACAATCTACCTCAGGCGATGGGATCAGAGATATCCCGCAGGAACTCTATCAATATGTGCGATGTGGAAAGGAACCGGGAATGCGAGCGATACTTGGATGCGTTTTTTTGTCACTGCTGTTTTTGTTTTTCGCCTTCGGCCGATGTCACGCGCAGGAATACTACATGCTCGACACCGAGGAAGCATACACAATCGGTCAGGGAAATCTTCAGGCTGAGATCGAATTCGGTATCACCAAGCAACCCGACGCCTCTGAACTGGCCAATGTTCCTCGAATACGAGTAGCCTACGGTCTGAGTGATTGGGCCGATCTCGAGTTCGAATATGAATACCTTGTCGTGAGAGACACTGATTTTACCGACTTTGAGCACGGAATAGTCCATGAAGACTTTGATGAAGAAGGGGGCGGCGACCTCAGGATTAAGCTCAAGGTCGTTCCATACGAGTTCGACTCGCACCGTTTGGGTTTTCAATTTATCACCAAGCTTCCCAACGCCGGCCAGGGCGACGCGCTGGGTACCAATGAGACGGATTTTACGGGACAGGTCCTCCTTTCGAGCGACTGGGGCAGATTCAAAACCCATTTGAATGTGGGCGTGGCCACGCTTGGCGACCCCTCAAGGAACGGAAACCAGAACGACTTCTTCGTTTGGGGAATCGCCGGCGAATATGCGTTTACAGAATTCCTCACACTGATGGGCGAAATCGAGGGCTCGGCTGCGGCGGACCACAGCACCAAGGGTTTTATCGAGAATATCGCCGAGGCCTCCGAAGGCGGCGCGCGCGCACGGGCCAGGGTCGCACTTACGGGGCCCATAGGCGATTGGCGATGGGGCGTGAGCGCCTTCAAGGGTGTAAACAGCCATACCGAGGACTGGGGCGCGCAGATCGGCCTGAGCAGAACGTGGGGAGTGGGCGAGCCAGCCGAAGTCGCATCGCCGCCGTCCGTGGAAGTCGAACAACCGGAAACGTACTACAACCCATTGAAGACCGAGGAGGCCTACACGATAGGCGAGCGGAACTTCCGCACGGAGGTCGCGTTCGCCTATGTCAACCAGCCGGATGACTCCGACCTTTACATAGCGCCCGATTTGACCTTCGGATGGGGGATCGGTCCGTGGGCCGACCTCCAGTTTGAATTTCAATATCTTAAAGTCGAAGATACATCCCTGTTCGACCGCCGTTTGGCCGTTGCGGAGAGCGGGATTGACAGCGATGGAGTCGGTGACGTCAGGGTAAAGATCAAAGCTTCTCCGTTTGAATGGAGGTATGGCCGGCTGGGGGCCCAATTTGTGACCAAGATTCCGAGCGCCGCCGACGGAGATGCGCTCGGAACCGACGAGGCCGATTTTCTGGTGAAAGTTCTCTTTTCGACTGACTGGTCGCGATTTTTCGGCGACTCCGCCCTCGGAGGCCTGAGGACTCACCTGAATGCCGGATTATCTATCCAGGGGAACCGCCGGAAACTCGGCGAGCAGAGTGACTACTTTATCTGGGGCGTAGCCGCGGAATATGAGATTCTGCCTGCGTTTGTGTTTTGGGGCGAGCTGGAGGGTTCAAGCGGCGGAAAGACTACCCCTAACATTTCCCAAGGCGATTTCGGCGACGAATACAACGAGGCGCGCCTGGGTCTGACCGGCCCCATGCCCGACGTCGAATTACTGCGCGATTGGAAATGGGGAGTCACCGCGTCGGCGGGCCTGAACGACGAGTCCCGCGATTGGTCGGCAAGCGTCGGCCTCAGCCGCACGTGGGGACTGTAATCCGCGGTAAGTGCCGCCGCGCCGGCCTTCGGTACGGCCGAAACGCTCAGCCATCTCTCTCGGCGCCGGAAAACAGGCGGCTCTCAGATCGCTCGGCGCGGTTGACTGCGCGACCAAGATATTATATAATTTGCATACACTCATCTGATCGTTCGATTCGGGAATTGGCGCACGGCGTGAGACTTATGACAATCCCTCTTCCAATACAAGCGACTTGCTGGAAACTGAAAACGCTTTTTTGCCATAAAAGCGACGCTGTCGACAATCGCATTAGGCGCCCCGGAATATTGAATACCCAATTTCCGGGTTAAATGACGTTTCAGCAATAGTTCGATGTATTCGATTGACTGATACTTGCTCCATTCTTCCCCCAGTTACGGCGAATGGAGCGAGCCCCCAACCCTCGGCTGATGTAATCGAGGGTTTTCCGGATTTCTTTGCTGACTGTTTTCCTTAAATCATACGTTGCAGGCAAAAAGAAAGGATGAAAAGCGGAAAATGCCCCTCATATTCATATCGAGCGAATCCAAGGGCGCTCGCAGACGGCTGGCCGAAGATCTGGCGAAAAGGCTCGGATACGATTGTCTGTGCCGGGAGGACTTGATCGAAGAAGCCATCAAGGCTGGTATTCCCGTTGGAAAACTTGAGATGGCGATGGTGAAGTCTCCGGCGATGAGTGAGCGTTTGGCCAGGCAGAAGGAGCGGTATCTTGCCTTTATCACTTCGCAGCTCTGCGAGCGCGCCCTGAAGGGCGACTTTGTGTATCATGGGCGAGCAGGCCACATGCTGCTTCAGGGCATATCTCACATCCTGAAGGTCCGTCTCGTCGTGGACAACGAAACCCGCGTGTCGGAGGCGATAGAGCAGCTAAGGCTCAGCAGGGACAAGGCTGCCGAGTATATAGAGAACATCGATGAGGATATCGAGAGATGGGTACGCTACTTCTATGATGTGAATCGCGACGAGCCGGGCCAGTACGACATGGTCATAAATCTTGAGAACATGAGCTTGCCCAATGCCGGCGCGGTACTATGTTACATGGCGGACCTGCCCGATTTCAGGCCTACGCCCGCGTCGATGAAAGCCCTGGAAAACCGTTCACTGGAAACACGCGCCCGAAAGAAGCTGGCCATGGACCCGCAAACGGCCGACGCCGATATGAAAGTGCGGGCAACAAGCGGCGTCGTCACGGTCACCTATATGCCGAGGCGGCCCGAGGTCGCCGAGCTGATTCCACAGGTTCTGGAGGGTCTTGAAGGCTGCAATGAGTTGATGTGCACGATGGCGAGCACCAATATTCTCTGGGTGCAGGAAAGGTTTGATCCCCATTGCGAGGCCTTCAATCAGCTCAATCAGATAGCTCAAAGGTGGGACGCCGCCATCGAACTGGTGCGGTTCACTGTTCCTCCCGACTTGGAAGACATGTTTGGCGGATCGTATGTAGAGGCCGATCAGAGCCAGGAGCAGGCCGTCGGGCCGGTGTCCGGTTTCCCGGGCGCGAAGGCGCAAGGAGCGGAGTATAACGGGGGCATCGAGGAGGACGTGGAACCCGAAGCGGAAAAGGACGACGGCGGAGTGCTGGCGACGATAGATGAACTCGTCAGCATAGGACGCTCCGGCGGCGCCCATACGATAAGGGGCAACTTCCATTCGGTGCTTTCCGCCGTCAGCAGAGATGTGAACTACAGTCTCATCGTGCTGGGTGATCTTTTCCCTTCGAAATCTCACGAGACTCAAATACGATTGGCGAGGGAGCTTGGCGGCTATCTCACCGAGCGGGTCGGCGTACCGGTTGTTATGGCGGATGAGCTGCAAAAGAAATATCTTGTGGGAAAGAAGCAGCTTGTGAAGATGTTCCTTTTCGCCGCTATGGTGGCGGCCATATACTTCCTCGTGTTCCGTTTCCAAGGGCCGCTATTGCCGTTCCTCGGCGCTACCGAGCACGCGCAGCAGAGGATATTGAGGATGCTGGCCATCTTTCTGTTCGTTCCCGTGGTCGCATATCTGTACAGCACCATAACGAGCCTGTTTCTCAAGTTCCTGAAATTTGAATAATGGTGACACCCCCGAAAAATTATTCTGCCAAAAGGAGGCAGTGAATGCACCAGCTAATAGCAGAGAACTTTATCAGCCTGGACCTGTCCACAGTGCTCCAAGTGGTGCTGTTGGGTTTTATCGGCGGAGTTTTGAGCGGATTCATCGGCAGCGGCGGGGCGTTTTTCATGACGCCCGGCATGATGAATCTGGGCGTGCAGGGAGTGATCGCGGTCGGCAGCAACATCACGCACAAGTTCGGCAAGGCCATGGTCGGCTCTCGCAAGCACGGTGAGATGGGGAACGTGGACCGCAAGCTGGCCATCTACCTCGTTGCGACCGCCTTTGCCGGGATTCGCATCGCCGTATGGATCAACAGCAAGCTGTTCGCGGGAGGCGGCGACGGACACGGCGCGGCGAAAGGCGCCGGCGCCAATCTGTATATAAGCCTCGTGTTCGTTACCATCCTCTTTCTTGTGGCCATTTCCATGCTTCGGGATGTTAGAAGGTCCTCGGGAGAGGAGGGAATGGGGCCTTCGCGGAAGATAAGCGAGTTTCTCTCCCGCCTCAGTCTCCCGCCGATGATCTACTTCAAGGTGGCAGACGTGAAAATCTCGCTGTGGATCTTATTGCCGGTGGGGTTGGCCACCGGCTACCTGGCGGGGACCATCGGGGTTGGCGGATTCATCGGCGTTCCCGCGATGATCTATGTGTTTGGCATTCCCACTGCTGTGGCCGCGGGTACCGAGCTTTTCCTGGCCATGTTCATGGGCGGCTGGGGGGCCCTGAACTACGCGTGGGAAGGTTTTGTCGACATCCGGCTCACCATGCTGCTATATCTCGGCTCTCTCCTGGGCATCTTCATTGGCGCATACGGCGTCAAAGTCGTCAACGAGGTATACATTCGGCTTGTCACCGGACTCATTATACTTATATGCGTTTTCAGCCGGGGAGTCGCCATTCCCATGTATCTGCGTCAGCTGGGCCTTCTGGATATGGACCCCGCCTGGGACGCTTATTTCAACGGCGCGAGCAAGATGCTGCTCTATGTGGCCGGTTTAGGAGGGGTGGGCGTTATCCTGTACAACGTCTTCCGCGCGCACCGGCGACGCCGAAGCCTTCAGGTTGTTATGGAGCATGTGAGGGCGTAGCGCGCCGG
>CBFDAY010000085.1:0-9516 GCA_965602895.1 uncultured bacterium | reverse complement strand
AGGATTTTCTCTATCCGCTGTGCGTTGCCGATGCCGCATGCGCACGGCCTGATCAGCAATTGCGCCGCTTCCCCGCAGGTCATCTTTCCTTTTCTTATCTTCTTCACAACCGCCTCGACCAGGAGGGGCGATATCAGCGAATGACCGCACTGCGTCGTTATTTCCAGTGTCTTCTCGTCGGGGAGGCGGTCGGTCCGCCCGAATATGCCGAGAGAAATATGGTAGGTGTGCTCTTTCAGGCCGGCGCATTTGCAGATATCGCGCACATCGGAAAACAGGCCTGAAAGCACCACCGATATACCCAGGTCCTGCAACTTTATATCCTCGATGAGCTTTTCAGCGTCTTCTTTGTTGTTGAAAACCGCGGTGATTATTCCCGTCATGGGGGCCATCATCTCGATTTGCTCGGCTTCCAACCCCAGCGGCTTTCCGATGATGTTATCAGGCTCATATTTCAATACGGTTTCGGCCATCTTCCGCATGGCTTCCATTTTCTGAGCCTTTTGCGTTCTTGGCGCCATACACAGGACGACGATCTCCTCGCCGGGCCGGGCTTCCGAAATGCCCATTCTATTCAGCGTGTGTGTCATGCCCCCTCCCGAACCGTTACCATTCCGATATTGACCTTTCCGTTCGGATAAATATCGATCCCACGGGTCCTTAAGAGCTTCAGGAAACCGGACTCTCCGTCGTCGTCCGCGCGGGAGATGGCGCTCATCGTCACGACGCAATCCAGCTCCGCTCCGATAAAATGCTTCATCTCCTCAATAAAGCGTAAGGCATCCTCCTCGGGAACCATGACCTCGACGATCGCGCTGAGAACTTTCTCGCCGAGGATTTCCGGCCTCAGCGCCCCCGTAGCGCGGTCTGCGATCAATGAGACAACCGGATTGTCCTCGGAGAATTCAGCGCCCATGGAAGTCACCTTCTCGACGACTTTCTCGAGATCGCTCAAATAAGCCCCGCCGACCGGGCGCCCGAGTTCAATCGAAAACCCTATCTTTCCCTTTCGAAAAAGATCGGTGACATCGTTGGTTTTCATCTCCTCCGTTCCGCGCCCCTGCACGCCTGTGCTCTCATGCCGCTGCACGGGATCTGAGAACACCGCCCTTATGATTCGAGGATATGGAATCTCGTCGACCTGCTTGATTGCACCCTCGGGACAAATGCCGAACCGCAGGCATACGCCGCATTCCACACAGGCTTCGTAGTCTATCGAAACCTCTTTGTCCTTAACGACGATCGCGCCCATCGGGCAGACCGGCCTGCAATCCAGGCATTTCTCGCAAAGCTCTTGATCGATATACATGACAGGCTCAGTTCCTCCAGCCGTTCCGCCCGTGCGCTAACTCCCCTGCCCTCTTGCCGACAAATTCATGATGAAAGCTTCTGCTGCGATATTCTAATTCAAAGCCGGGGCGAATGTCGAGAAAAAAAGGGCCTCGCCACCCCGGTTGGAGCGCGAATTCCATTGTGGTGGAATCCGGGAAACACACCACTTGACCGTCGTTAAAATACCTGCGGTCGATATTTGCCAATGCCGTTCCCAATGATATATACTTCGCAAAGATAATTGCGGAGATTACGGCCCGGCGCAGGCCTTTCGCATCCGGATGAAAACGAATCAATAGTATATCCTTCGCACGGTCGAAGCGAAAAATGAAGAAAGCGTTGGGAAAGGGCAAGGAATAGGATAATGACCGATTGGAACAAAACAACATGTATTCTGTGCGCGGTTAACTGCGGACTCGAAGTGCAGACCGAGGGCAACCGAATAACCAAGGTGCGACCGGATAAGGATTGCCCCCGGAGCCAGGGATACGCATGCCGGAAAGGGATGTCGATCGCCTACTTCCAGAACCACGCTGAGCGGCTTACGCATCCTTTGAAAAAGGTGGGCGGCGCATTCGAGAGAATATCGTGGGAACAGGCGACGAGCGAGATCGCGGCCCGATTGAGAAAACTCGTTGACACACACGGACCCAGGTGCCTGGCCTATATGGGCGGCGGCGGGCAGGGCTGTCACTTCGAGGCGGCCTTCGGTGTCAGGCTGCTTCGCGCCCTCGGCTCGCGTTACCATTATTCGGCCTTGGCGCAAGAGCTGACGGGCTTCTTTTACGTGCAGGGGGAGGCCTTCGGCCGCCAGTACCTCCACGTTGCCCCCGACGTCGAGCAGACCGACATCCTCGTTCTCTGGGGCAGCAACGCGTGGCGAAGCCACGGCATGAACAGGGCGCGCCCGGTAATCTCCAGCCTGTCGAAAGATCCGAACAAGCTTCTGATCGTCATCGACCCCTGCCTCACCGACACCGCCCGACACGCCAACATTCACCTGAGGCCGAGGCCGGGAACCGACGCGCTGCTGCTCAAGGCGATGATCGCGATAATCCTCGACGGAAGAATCTATGACGAAGACTTCGTCAGGGAAAACGCGACCGGCTTTCCCGAGATACTTCGCCTGTTCGTCGACTTCGATGTCAGCGGCGCGCTGAAGGTTTGCGAACTGGATGAAGGCGAGGTACGCCATCTCACGCATCTTCTCGCGGCCAACAGGTGCTGCTTTCGCTCGGATCTCGGGCTGCTGATGGGACGCACGAGCACGATGAACTCATACCTCGAGATGATCCTGATCAATCTCCTCGGCGGCGTCGGCAAAGATGGGGG
Source organism: uncultured bacterium (assembly GCA_965602895.1). GTDB lineage: Bacteria > Abyssobacteria > SURF-5 > SURF-5 > SURF-5 > CBDUSG01. The sequence goes on along the minus strand of CBFDAY010000085.1, from coordinate 6,852 downwards.
CAACGTGTTTCTCGGCCACCTCGTGCCTCTCGGCAGTCATACGCCGATCGACGACCCTAATAACTGGCGAACCGTGGAGACCGGCTTCCCCGCGATCATGGGCGTCTATCCGCCTAACGTCATGCCGGAGGAAATCCTGAGCGAAAAGCCCGAGCGACTGCGGGCCGCGCTCGTCAGCGGCTCGAACCCGCTCCGCTCCTACGCCGACACATCGGCCTACGAAGAGGCCTTTAAGAAGCTGGATCTGCTCGTGACCGTCGAAGTATCGATGACCGAAACGGCCGCGCTCTCCCACTATATACTTCCCGCCAAGTCCGCATTCGAAAAATGGGACGCCTCATTCTTTTCATGGAAATACCCCGAATACTACTTCCACATGCGGCGCCAGCTTTGCGAGCCTCTCGGAGAGCCAAAGGAGGAGCCCGAGATACTGACCGACCTTGCCGACGCGCTGGGGCTTATTCCCGAATACCCGGCCGAACTGGAAGATCTCGCCTCCATCGACCGCCTGCGGTACGGGATGGCATTGATGAATTACATTGCCGAAAATCCGGCCGTTGCCGACCGGTTGCCTTTCATCGTTGCGCGCACCCTGGGCAAGGCGCTGGACTCCCCCGCCCTGTCCCTGCTGTGGGCTATCCTTGCCCGGTACTGCCAGACGGCCGGGCCAAAGCTGGAACGGGCCGGCTACGCGCCTTCACCGACGCTCGGCAACGAGATATTCGAGAAAATTATGGCTAATCCCGGCGACATTCTTCTCGGTGTCCAGAACACGGAAGACAACCTGGCCGAAAACATCAAGACCTCCGACGGAAAGGTGCATCTGCACATTCCCGCGCTCGACGATTGGGTCGCCGAAATCAATCCCGCCGACGAACTCAATGCGCTCGAAAACGAGGAATACCCGATGCTGCTGGTCGCAGGAGAACGCACCGACTTTAACGCAAACTCGCTGATGCGAAATCCCGACTGGACCGGCGGCACACGCGCGTGCGCAATGCGCATGCATCCTGATGATGCAAAAGAGCTGGGGCTGGAGGGTGGAAGCACCGCGCGCATAGAAACCGAGTCCGGCTCGCTCGAAGTGACCGTCGACATGTGCGACAGGCCGCCGCGAGGGATGGTGATTATCCCTCACGGGTTCGGACTCAGCTACCAGGGGCAGGCCGACGGCGTAAACGTCAACACCCTTGCACCGGCGCATAACCGCGACCGCCTGGCCGCGACTCCCCTGCACAGGTTCATCCCCTGCAGGGTATCGCCCGCATAGTTCAGGGCAACGGGATGGAGGCCGGCTTTTGAAGAGACCTTTGCTCGCAGCCTTGTTCCTTGGGATTTGCCTGATCTTCCTGGGAACGGGCCTGTTCATCTGGCATGCGGCGCGGCAGCTCGCGCGGGGCTCCCTGCTTTTCGGCATCTCGGAAGAGCTACTCGCCAATCCTCCCATCGCGTCGGAACCCGGCATCGCGAACCGTATCGTTTACCGGGTCGACCCGATTGCATTCCTTCAAAACAGGCCCACGGGGACCTCGAACGCGGCAGCTTCGTATGTTGAAGTTATAAGATCTCTGGCGGCCCGCGAAGCAACGGGTTCACTGGATCGCTCGCCCGATGGAATCTATCAATTATCCGATACCGAGTTCGAGATATTCATGGAAGGAGTGCGCCGGCAAACCTGCGATTTCTCTCGTGAAACGCTGATTCTGGAAGGAAAACCCGTCAGGCTCGCGCCTGTGACGCATGTCTCCGACAACCTGGCGCATATCTTATGGCTCAGACAGATTGCGAGAGCCGTTGTAGCGAGAGGAAAGATATACGAGGCGAATGGCGATTCGGAGGCTGCAATTCGCTGTTACGAAAGCACAGTTAAGTTCGGCGTCGACATTATGAGAGGACGCGAATCCATTCTCCAGGTGCTTGTGGGAGCGGCCCTACAAAAGATGGGCGCACAGAAGCTGAAAGAGTTCTACGAGAGCGAAGGAGACACCCGACGGGCCCTCCAATGGGGCGATTTTCTTGACGACCTGGAGCGTTTCGTCACGAAATTCAGGGAAAAGACAAAGCTACTTACAAATGCTGCCATGCTCGATCAGGAATCCATAGCAAATCGGCTTTGGATACTCCGTCATGACGAGGATAATTTATTCCGAAGGGAGGCCCTCGCCGGGCTTGCCGTGTCGAGGCTTTTGGCGAGAGACACCGTCGATCCCGTCCTCGAAGATGTCGCCCGCAACGATCCCGATCCATACGTCAGAGAGGCCGCTCAAAATGCGTTGAAGCTGGTGTCTCTTCCGGAAGCGAGCTCGAGGCCGATCCCATCCCCGATGCTTAGCCCCCACCTTTCCTATCAATCGCGACCCTGCATAACCTCCTTCTACACATTGGCAAAAACCGATGTGGGCCCCTTCGTGGAAGAGGAATACTCGGAGGGTTTCCCGTGGACACCACTCTGGTACGACGGGATCAAATACTATCCGGGAGAGTTCCCCTATTGATCGCCAGGGATCATCGTCCTGTGAGCGCCGGTCGCATACCGATATATTCGGTGGCTGCCGGCGCTCCGCGGAAGGGACAGGAACACGGGAAGCGCGCTCTCAGCCTTTTTCGTCAAGGAAGGGGAGCCTGTCTTTCTTTCTGTACGCAAGCGCCTGACATGACGCGATGAGTTTCCCGTCCTGGTTCTTCACCGTAATATAGTAGTTGCCGGTCCGGTTTGTCTTGTTGACCTCTTTCGCCTCGGCGATGAGCGTGTCGCCCGGCGAGGGAGAGGCATGGTACGTGATGTTCACGTTTAAGGCGACTGCCACCGTGCCGTGCGAATTCGAGGCGGTCTCGAACGCTTCGTCGATGAGCGAGAAGACAGCCCCACCGTGCGCCATGCCGAAGATATTCTCCATCTCCGACGTAAATTTCATCTTGACCAGGGAGTATCCCTCTTCGATCGCCTCAAGCTCAAGGCCGATCTTCTTGGCGAACGGCTCGCTTTGCACCCTTCGCCGGATGGCATCAAATACCTTTTCATTCATCGCCCAGCCTCTGCCTCCAGTTGGTTGGATATTTCACAAAGGAGCGAACCCATCCTCAGTCAAGTCCCCGACCATGATAACGCAGCGGGCCGGAGGCAGTCAACATCAAGAGTCGCCCAGCCCCGATTATTGGCGTCAGCAGGCACAAAAATCCTTGGAGTCGCCAGGGGGGGGCATTGCCTCATTACGCACAGTCGTTTATAATTAATAAATCGCATGTTCGAGCGACTCAACGACTCATGAATTGACTCAGGGCGGCATTTCCTATTGCTCGAGTAAGCCGACATTTCACGCGCCCCGCGGAATCGGCAATCTGCAGGAGGATCTCGCTTGGATTTTCCCATCGTTGAAGTGCCTCTGATCGGCGGCCGGTTCCTTATAGCGGTCGTCGGCATAGTCCATGTTTTGATCAGCCACGGCTGTGCCGTGGGCGGATCGATCTTTTTGGTTCTCCTCGAATACAAATCGATACGGGAGGAGAACGACCGCCTCAACGAACTCGCGTACCACCTGGCTCGCTGGTTTTTCATCCTGACCACCTCCGTCGGCGCCATGACCGGCGTCGGTATCTGGTTTACGACCAATATGTTCTCTCCCGCCGGAATCGGCTCCCTCCTGCGTATTTTTTTCTGGGCGTGGTTTTTTGAATGGCTCATTTTTATCACCGAGATAGCGCTTGTCGCCGTCTATTATCTTTCATGGAAACGCATGTCGAAAAAGAACCATCTCAGGACGGGGATTCTCTACATGATTATGTCCATACTAACAATGGTAATAATCGTGGGGATTCTCGGGTTCCAACTCACGAGCGGCAAATGGATGGATACTCGTTCATTCTGGGACGCATTCTTCAATCCCACATATATTCCACAGCTATTCAGCAGAATGTCCCTTGCCGCGCTTCTGGCGTGCGGGTTTAGTCTCTTTATATCTTCATTCATGCGAAGTTTCAGGGACGTGCGCCATGAGTTCCTGAGATTCTCCGGTGGCTTCCTTATGATAACAAGCTCCCTCTATCTTTTTGCCACATTCGCATACTACCAGGCGTTGCCGGAAAGGGCAGAGAAATTCATATCGGTTGCCCTTGTTACCCTGCAATTGGCGCAATACGCGCATTGGAGCAAGATATTTTTCTTTGCCCTTGTGGGGATACTCTTCTGCATCGGGCTGGTATTTTTCCTCAAACAGAAAACCTACGGCATTTTTTCGGTTGCGCCCATTCTGCTGCTTATACTGGCCACGGCCCAGTTCTCCCGCGTCCGCGAGTTCTCAAGGAAGCCATATATTATCAACAGGTACATGTACAGCAACGGATTTCGGGAGGCGGAGATACCTTTCATATCCAAAGTGGGCGCCTCGCGATATGCGACGTGGGCATGGCGCAGACTCGATCCGAAAGAGGGGGATAAAGCCTTGGGCCACATGCTGTTTCGCCAGCAGTGCTCTGTCTGCCATACGTATCGCGGCATAAACGGAATCTTCAAAAGGCGGGCGATCCTTACCAGCGAGGAGATGACCCTGCGTTTTCTTGACAACTACCAATACTCGCACCCGTACATGCCGCCGTTTGCCGGAACGCAGGAAGAAAAGCGGGCGCTGGCGAAGTTTCTGACTGAAGGAGCCGCGGAGAAATGACGGCCATCCCAATAGACATACCTCTGCCTTTGCCGGCCCCTGAGGGGGTTCTCAAGCTTCTGCTGGTGATAACCTTCATAATACATATACTCTTCGTGGGCTTGATGGTCGGCGGAGCATACTGGAGCGTGATTTTCAAGTTGCTCGCAAAACTGCCGGGCGGGGAGGATCCATTCTACGACCGTCTCGCCAAAGAAACCTTGTCGACCGTGACCGTGAACAAGAGCCTGGCCGTCGTGCTGGCGGTGGCCCCCCTGCTGCTCATCGGCCTTGCGTACACGCGTTACTGGTACACCGCCAACATGATAACCGTCAAAGCTTTCCTGTCGATCATCTGGCTGGTTATGCTGGCGTTCTGGCTGCTGTACGCATATAAATATTCGTGGGACAAGCTCGCTGATCGACCGGAGATACATCTCCCTCTCGGAATAGCGGCTTGTGCGATCTTTTCATTCGTGCCGCTGATCTTTCTCGCAAACATCAATCTTATGCTGCTGCCGTTCGAGTGGGGCTCGACTCACGGATTTCTTCAGGCGCTGCTGCTGCCGAATGTAATACCGCGATACCTCCATTTTATCGTTGCTGTCTGCGCAATGATCGGATTCTTTGCCGCGATATACTACTGGTATATGGCACGAAAATCGGAAGATCCCTTCTATGCGCGCGCACAACGAATCGGTCTGAAATGGGCGCTCAGCGCCACCCTTCTCCAGGGGATATTCGGGGGCCTTGTCTTCCTGACACTTCCGGATGGAGCATATTCGAATATTCTGCTGATCCACTTGGCTATAGCGATAGCACTGGCCGCGGCAGTATGCATAGTGTTGATCCACGCCCTGCGGCAGACGTCCGGCAGGCTCATCATCGCGGCATGCGTGCTGCTCGCCGTGGTAGCGCTTCTGATGAGCACTATCCGGCATATCGTGCGAGAAAACCTCCTGCGGGAACCACATCGGATCGCTGAACAAAGAACGCGGGAATATCGGGCGGAGTTTGCGGCGTTTCTCGAGACCTACTCGCCGGATGTCGAAAAAGCGTTGACAGGTGAGAAGCTGTTCAAACAATATTGCTCAAGCTGCCATGCGCGCGACCGCCAACTCGTCGGGCCGTCGCTCGAATACATCATAGAAAAATATGAAGACAAGCAGGAAAACATGATCGATTATGCGCTTGACCCCGTCAAGGTCGACCCGGACCTTCCAAGAATGCCAAAGCCCATGATCGAAAGGGCCGAGGTCGAAAGAATCGCCGAATATATCTTCATGGAGAGCGCGGAGGAAATCGAGGAGTCGAAAGCAGCCAAAGCCAAGCCGGACGGGGAGCCATTGTTCAAGCGCCACTGCTCGATGTGTCATGCCCGCGACCGGCAACTGGTAGGCCCACCGGTCACCTACATGATTGAAAAATACGAGGGCGCGGAAGAGGAGATGCTCGAGTTCGTCCTCAACCCCACAAAGCAGGACCCCGATCTGCCCCGAATGCCTAAGCCTTCCGCCGACAAGGACGAGATCGAGCAGATCGTCGGATACATTCTCGCAGAGGAATATTAGCGAGTGAAAAACATTCTGATATTTGGACTCATCGTCGGATGGTTCGCCACCGTGACCGCAGCCGTCGTTCTCTTTGGCCTGATGCCGAAGACCTCGCTTCGGCCCACTCAGCCGATCGAGTTTCCGCATTACATCCATGCAGGGCAACTGGACATGGAATGCGCCGACTGTCATCAATACGTTGAGGAATCAATCCATGCAGGCTTGCCGAAGGCTGAATTCTGCATGGAATGCCATGAGGGAGTCGCCACCGAAAAACCCGAGATAGTGAAGCTCACCGAAATCTATGAAGCCGGTCTCGACGTTGAATGGGTCAGGGTTTACAAGGTCAAACCGCACGTGTACTTCACGCACAAGCGACATGTGCGCACCGGCGTCAGATGCCGGGAATGCCACGGCCCGGTCGAGCTTATGACAACGATCCAGCGGGTGACCGACCTGGGAATGGGATGGTGTATGCAATGCCACAAGAAAAGGGGCGCACCGATTGAGTGCGTGACATGCCATAAATAGGAAAGTGTGGGCAATGGACAAGCGCGATGGGCTGAGTCGAAGAAATTTCCTTAAAACCGGCGGGTTGGTCGGAGCGGGGGTCTTTTTACCCATCGGCCGCTCGCGCGCCGGGGTCGTGCTCAAAAGCC
>CBFDAY010000084.1:0-9580 GCA_965602895.1 uncultured bacterium | reverse complement strand
GGCGGACGGGGTGCGCTAGTTGGCCGAGCTTGAGGCCCTCGCGCTCGGCGTATTCACGGCATGCGGCCTCGATAGTCTTCTCGTCAAACGGCTCGCAGCCTTCCAGAACTCCGATCAAGTCTTGCAGAATCTTCTTTGCCTCGGGCTTGGACCAGTGTTTCTTGACGCCCTTCTCGTCATAGCCCTCGATGTCCCCGAAGAAATAGTCCCTATACGCGACGATGTCGGTGAGCACGTGCAGGCGTTCCTTCGTGGCGCGGGCGAGTCTTACGAGCCACTCCCTTCTCGAATCAAGCTCCGTCTCGGTCGCGAGCTCAGCCTTTACAAGGACTGGCGCGATCCTGTCGGCTAGTTCTTCGTTTTCGAGCGAGCGGATGTATTGTCCGTTCATCCACTTGAGCTTGTCCGGGCTGAAGATGGCGGCCGTCTTTACGACGTCGCCGATTTCAAAGTCGCGCACCATCTCGGTCCAGTCCATGACCTCCCTGTCATCCTTGGGCGACCAACCGAGCAGCGCGAGGTAGTTCATCATCGCCTCGGGCAGATAGCCCATGTCGTCGTATGCTGCGACGGCCGTCGCGCCGTGTCGCTTGCTCAGGCGTGATCCGTCCTCGCCCATTATCAGCGAGACGTGCGCGTATTCCGGCGGCTCGACGCCGAGCGCGCGCAGGATGAGAATCTGCTTCGGCGTGTTCGAGATGTGGTCCTCGCCTCGGATGACGTGTGTGATCCGCATCGTCAAGTCGTCGACCGATACGGCGAAGTTGTATGTAGGTGTGCCGTCGGAGCGCCGGATGATGAAGTCGTCAATCTCGGCGTTGTCGAATGTTATCTTTCCGCGCACGATGTCGTCGAATTCGGTCGTGCCCGGCGGCGCCTTGAAGCGCAGCACGGACAATTCGCCCGCGTCTTCGCGCTCCTTGATTTCGGAATCACTCAGGTCGCGGCATTTGCCGCCGTATCTGGCGTCGACCTTTCGGGCGCGAGCCTCCTCGCGCGCTTTCGCCAGATCTTCGGGCGAGCAAAAGCACTTATATGCCGCGCCGTTGGCGAGTAGCCTTTTGGCCTCGCGGGCATAGATGTCCAGGCGCGCCATCTGGTTGTACGGCCCGAATTCGCCGCCGACCTCGGGGCCTTCGTCCCAGTCGATCCCGAGCCAGCGGAGGCCGTCGATGATCGCCGCGAGCGCCTCGGGCGTTGACCGTTCGCGGTCGGTGTCCTCGATTCGAAGCACGAAAGTTCCGTTATTGTGGCGCGCGAAGAGCCAGTTGAAAAGGGCGGTGCGGGCGCCGCCGACGTGGAGGAAACCGGTCGGGCTGGGGGCGAAGCGCACCCTTACTTTCGGCGGCATCAGGCGACCTCCAGCATTCTATCGAGCGCTTTTCTGGCCCTCCGGCCGACCTCTTCCGGCACTTCAATCTTGTAGCGCATATACCGGAGCGACTGCGCCAGCCAATCGAGCGTGGTCATCTTCATGTTGGGACAGAGGATGTATTTGGAGGGGAGATAGAATTTCTTTCCGGGGTTTTCTTTGCGGAGCCGATAGAGGATGCCCATCTCGGTGCCGATTATGAACTCATCGGCGTCGGACGCTTTGGCGTATTTATACATGCCCGACGTGCTGCATACGTGATCGGCCATGTCGATCACTTCGGGCAGGCATTCCGGGTGCACGACGACCTTCGCGCCGGGATGCTCCTGTTTCGCGCGTCGGATAGCGCCCGCGTCGATCAGGTAATGCGTCGGGCAGAAGCCGTCGTACGGGATTATTTCCTTATCGGTGAAGCGTGCGACGTAGAGCGCAAGGTTCTGGTCCGGCGTAAATATGATCTTCCCGGCGTCTATCGAGTTGGCGACGTTGACCGCGTTTGCCGAGGTGCAGCACACGTCGCTCTCGGCCTTGATCTCGGCGCTCGAATTGACGTATGTCACCACAACCGCGTCGGGATGCTTTGCCTTCAGCGCGCGGAGCCGCGGAAGATCGATCATATCAGCCATGGGGCAGCCGGCCTCCTCTACGGGAAGCAGCACGGTTTTTTGCGGCGAGAGGATCGCGGCGCTCTCGGCCATGAAGTGGACCCCGCAGAAAACGATGACGTCGGCTTCGGTCGTGGCCGCCTGCCGGCTCAGGCCCAGCGAGTCGCCGCAGATGTCGGCGATCTCCTGGATCTCGTCGCGCTGATAGTTGTGGGCGAGGATGACCGCGTTGCGCTCTTTTTTCAGGCGCTTGATCTCATCTTTCAGGTCATCCATATACTTCAGATAATCAGGGTGTGGTTGTTCCATTAGGATGGCTTTCGTCGTTTGGTTTGCTTTGCAAAAATACGTCGGGCTCTCCGGCAATTAAATGGGCCGAGAATCCGACCTGTCATGGACGAGTGTCTATTGTATCAGAAAGCCGCTCGAAAAAATGCAGGGGGCGGCCCAATAAAAGCCTTGCAGGAAACTTGACCTATCGGCCCTTTCCCCAATTAATCTTTAGAGACGGGTCACACACTCGCAATCAGAGACTCAGGGCGTCCCACATGTCGATGAAGGATCCGCCGTTTGTAACTTTCTTTGAAGAGGATCTGAGGACCCGCAATTTCTTCGGATGCGCAGAGCCTTTATCGGAAGCCTGGGGCTTGCCGTTTTTTATTCTGTTTTTCTCGTCGACCAGGATGGTTTTCGGCTCCCATTCGCGGGCCTCGACGTCGTCCATCTCCGCATATGAGATGATTATGACCATGTCGCCCGGCTCGCCCAGCCTGGCTGCGGCGCCGTTGAGGCAGATCTCTCCGCTGCCTCGTTCGCCCTCGATCACGTATGTCTCGAAACGACTGCCGTTGTTGATGTTGACTATCTGCACCTTCTCATAAGGCAGGATATCGGCCGCTTCAAGCAGGTCCGAATCGATGGTTGCGCTGCCCTCATAGTTGAGGTCGGCGTCGGTGAGGGTTGCGCGATGGATTTTCGATTTGTACATCATTCGAAGCATTGTCGTACCTCCGACTGCGGGTCGGCGTTTCCAGGAAATCGCCTCCCGCGGGAAACTCAGGTTACCGTTAGGATTGTGTTGTCGATCAGGCGTGTCTTGCCGACATACACGGCCAGCAGGACGACCGCACGATCGGTTATCGTGTCCAATTCCTCCAGCGAATCCGGGTCGGCGATCGAGACGTAATCGATGCGCGCGTCAGGCCTGCTTTCGATATGCCGGCTCATGGCCGCGACGACCTTGCCTGCGTCGGTCTCGCCCGATTTCGCCATCTCTTCGGCCATCTGCAGCGATTCATACAGGCATAGCGCCTGCTTTCGCTGGTCGGCGCCGAGGTACGCGTTGCGCGAACTCATCGCCAGCCCGTCACTCTCGCGGACCGTGGGCAGCACGACGATCTCGAGGTTCATGTTGAGGTCCTTGACCATTCTCCTCATGACCGCGCACTGCTGGTAGTCTTTCCGGCCAAAGAACGCTTTGTGTGGCAGGACGGTATTGAAGAGCTTCGCGCACACGGTTGCCACGCCCCTGAAGTGCACGGGCCGCGAGGAGCCGCAGTGGGAGCGCGTCAGCTCCTCGACAGCCACGTAGGTCTGGTATCCCGGGCCGTACATCGTCTCCGGCTCGGGATAATAGATGTAGTCCACGCCTTCGGCCATCGCGAGCTTCTCGTCGCTCTCCATATCCCTGGGGTATTTGCCGAGGTCCTCGTCCGGCCCGAACTGGGTGGGGTTTACGAAGATGCTCAGCACCACTATGTCGGACTGCTCCCGGGCGGCGCGGATCAGGCTGGCGTGTCCGTCGTGGAGGTATCCCATAGTCGGCGCCAATCCGATGCGCAACCCCTTTTGCCGCATTTTGTCCATAACAGCCTGCAGCCTGGCGGGATCGCGCACGACGGCCATTTTCCTCGGCCCTGCGTCGCCCCTCGTTTTCAAGCTTTCTTTCGATCCGCTCATTTGTACATATGCTCCTCGGCCGGGAACTTGCCCGCCTTGACTTCGTCGATATACGTCTTTACCGCCTCCTCGACGAGGGGCGCGAGGTGGGCGTATCGTTTCACGAATTTCGGGATAAACCTGTCGAAAAGCCCGAGCAGGTCGGGCGTGACGAGGACCTGCCCGTCGCAGTCGGGGCCGGCCCCGATGCCGATCGTCGGGATCGAGAGCGATTCGGTGATCTTTGCGGCCACTTCGGCGGGGACACACTCGAGCACGATCGCAAACGCGCCGGCCCCTTCGAGCGCGAGCGCGTCATCCATGAGCTTCCTGGCCGCCGCCTCGTCGCGGCCCTGGACCTTGAAGCCGCCGAGCTTGTGGATGGACTGCGGCGTGAGCCCGAGATGCCCCATCACGGGTATGCCGCATTTTAATATCGCCTCGATTTCCCCCACGAACTCTGCGCCGCCCTCGAGCTTGACGGTCTCGGCCCCACCATCTGCCACGAGTCTGCCGGCGTTTTCGGCCGCCTGCCGGGGCGAAAGCTGGTAGCTCATAAACGGCATATCGCCGACTATGAGCGAGGGAGGCTGTGCATTGGCGACGGAGCGTGTGTGAAATATCATCTGCTCCATCGTGGCCGAGAGCGAATTGGGATCACCCGCGACGACCATGGCGGCGGAATCGCCGACGAGCAGAATGTCCACGCCGACTTTGCCGAGGATTGAGGCCATCGGATAGTCGTATGCGGTGAGCATCGTGATCTTCTCGCCGCGCTCTTTCTTCTGGATAATGTCGGGTACGGTGATCTTTTTTTCAGGCATCAAAAAACCCTCCCGAACCAAGCCCAGAAGGGAAAGACTAAATAGTTTTTTCCCTCCGTCCCGGTCCTTGTCTTAGGATCCAAGCGGATGCTGTCCAGTGTGTCAGCCAGTTTCGGACGACTCGTACTTTCGGACGCCCTCGCTCCCGATGCGCTCGCTCATCTGCCTGGCCGTCAAGCCCGAAACCGGATGTTTTGCCTGCGGCGCGATCTCGGCGAGCGGCGTAAGCACGAACGCCCTTTGATGCATCTCGGGGTGCGGTATCTCAAGATTATCTTCCGCAAAGCTCTTGTCGCCATACAGTAAGATATCCAAGTCGATTTTCCGCGGTCCCCACTTGACCGTCTTTTCCCTGCCTATCCTCCGTTCGATCTCGCTCAATGCGGCCAGAAGCCCGGTCGGCCCAATCTCCGTCTCGATCTCGACAACGGCATTGAGGAAATCCGGCTGCTCCCGGATCCCGACGGGTTCGGTCTCATAAATCGAGGAAACTCTCGTCAGCCTGCCGGCGCCGGAGCGAACCAGCTCGACCAACGCTTTATTGATGTTGGCCTCCCTGTCGCCGAGGTTGGCGCCGAGACCGATATAGGCCGTAACCACTTATCAGCGACTGACCTTATGCCTTGTTATCTCCACCTCCGCATTGTCGCACGACCCGCCGACGGGCGGATGCGGCTTGCGGACTCTAACGACGACCTTCTCGCAATCACCCGGCCCGAGCGCAAGGCCCGCGATCTCCTCGGCCAACGACTCGAGCAGGTTGTGATGTTTGCCGCCGATGACCTCTCCGACGAGGTCATGCAATTTCGCATAATCCATTGTATCATTTAGGTCATCGGACATGCAAGCCCTTTTCAGATCGGTGTAAACGACAATATCGACCTCGATTCGGGTGCGGAGTTCGCGCTCCCACTCGGTCGTGCCGACGGGCCCCCAGTACACCATGTTTCTGAGGGTTATTTTGTCCGTGTTTTCCATGGGGCCATTCAGATACGTATGCTCTTGATTCTCTCAACGGCTTCGGCGAGGCGCTCCTTGCCGACGGTCAGCGTCATGCGGATAAAGCCCTCCCCGTTCTTGCCGAATCCTATGCCGGGGGTGGCGACGATTCCCGCCTTTTCGAGTAACGTCGTTGAAAGTTCGGACGAGGTATAGCCGGGTGGAGCCGGCGCCCACACATAAAACGTCGCTTTCGGCCTGGGAACCTGCCATCCCAGTGACTGGAGCCCATCGATCAGGGTGTCCCGGCGCTCTTCATAGATCGCCATGATGTCGGCGACCGTCTTGGCGGGGCTCCTTAGAGCCGTTATTCCCGCAAGCTGGACGGGCTGGAAAACACCGGAATCGACATTGGTCTTGACCGCGCCCAGGGCGGAGACGATCTCCCTGTTGCCGACGGCGAATCCGAGCCGCCAACCGGTCATGTTGTATGTTTTCGAGAGCGAGTGAAACTCGATTGCAACGTCTTTTCCGCCGGGTATTTCCAATATGCTGAGCGGCTTGTGGTCGTCGTAGGCCAGTTCGCAATAGGCGGCGTCCTGGCAGATAATGATATTGTGGCTCTTTGCGAATTCTATGGCTTTTTCGAACATCTCCCGGGTCGCGACGGCGGCCGTCGGATTGTTCGGATAATTGAGGAACATGAGCTTGGCCCGGTCGGCTATCTGCGGATCTATTTGGCCGAAATCGGGCAGAAAATCGTTGTCGGCCAGCAGGGAAAATGTATACGGTATTCCGCCTGAGAGGACGGTGCTCGCGTTGTAAACGGGATAGCCCGGGTCCGGCACAAGCACGAAATCGCCCGCGTTAACGAAAGCGAGCGGGAGATGCGCAATGCCTTCTTTCGATCCGATCAGCGTGAGCACCTCGGTGGCGGGATCGAGCTGCACGCCGAACCGCCGCTGCATGTAAAGGCTGAATTCGTGACGCACTTCGAGCGTACCCACATAGGAGGGATAGCGGTGGTTTTCAGGGTTTTTCGATGTCGCGCAGAGCGTTTCAATAATATTGTCGGGGGTCGGCATGTCAGGATCGCCGATGCCCAGATCGATAATATCTTTCCCCTGTTCGATGGCCTTGGCTTTCGCCTTGTCGATCTCGGAGAACAAGTAGGGAGGAAGCAGGCCAAGTCTTTGCGCCCGTTCTATTTGGAATTCGTTCATTGCGCCTCCGCCGGCCATCAGCCGGTTTCCTTTTCCACGAGATTTATCAGCGAGCCGATGTTTTCGACTCGTATTTCGACGGTGTCTCCGGGCTCCATCGGCCCGATGCCCGAGGGCGTGCCCGTGGCGATCACATCGCCGGGAAGCAGGGTCATGACGCCGGAGATAAAGCCTACAAGCTCATCGACCCCGAAAATGAGCATGTCGGTGTTTCCCGATTGTTTCCGTTCACCGTTCAGATATGCCTCCACTTTGAGCCCTTTCGGGTCGATATCGGTCACGATGTACGGTCCGACCGGGCAAAAAGTGTCGAAAGATTTTGCGCGCGTCCACTGGCCGTCCATCCCCTGCATAAACCTTTCGGTGACGTCGTTGAGGCAGGTATAGCCGAAGATGCAGCCCGCCGCGTCTTTGGCGGCGACGTTCTTGCACTTTTTGCCGATCACGATAGCCAGCTCGGCCTCGTAGTCGACCCTTGCCGCGCCGCCAGGGTATACGATGGGCCGGCCGGGTCCGATAACGGACGTTGACGGCTTGATAAACAGCACCGGCGCATCGGGTTTCTGCATGCCCGTCTCATCAATATGTTCCTGATAATTAAGCCCGACTGCGACCACCTTGGACGGTTGCGTGGGTGAAAGCAGCGTGACTTCATCCACCTTGCGACGGGTCTTGGTTTTTTCGATTCCACCGAACGGGTCGCCCTTGAGCGCGATTATTTCCTCGCCCTCAAGGATTCCGAACCCGACATCCGCGCCGCTTTTGTAACGACATATCTTCAATGCGCTTTCTCCAACAAATCCTTCGGCCTGACAATGGAGTCAAAAAGGCTATACGCCCACACAAATCGGACGTACTCAGGGGCTCTTGCGGAAGTTTCTCGTGGAGCTATTCGCGTTCTCCGCAATATTCGACGCCAATTTTAGCACTCGCGGAATTATATGTCAAACGGTGTCTCACGTGACGGAAGGCTTTCGCGGGCCGAGCAGAGGTGCGCGGGGGACGACGTTATCGCGCCGCCTCATTTCCGGCTGCGGAAAACCAGCATTAGCAGCACGCCGAAGTAGGCCGCTCCACCCATCGCCATCGCCGCAGAGAATCCCAGGCTGATCGCCGCCACTATGGAGGCCACGCTTGCCAGAACCGAAAACGCTCCGTTGAGGCTCCAGCACCAGGGAATGAGGAATTTGGCGTCCTTGGAAGCCAGCATTATTCCTATGGGGAACGGCATTCCCATGAGCCAGCCCAGGGGGGCAATCAGCGCCAGCGAAACTACAATCTTGAGAGGGGTTGGAACACTGATCAGGGCGTGTATGAGGGGCTCCAGAAGGAAAATATAGGCAACCAGAATAATGCAGAGGGGAATGAGCGCCTTCACCACGAAAAGGCGCGCGCCGTCTGCCGAAGCCCGCCGCGTGAAGAAACTCCCCAGGCTGCCGAACAGCAGGAGCGAGAAAAGCACAATAGCCAGCGAGTAGATCGGATGTCCCAGGAAGAGCGTAAACCGCTGGATAAGCGGTATCTCAACCATGATGAACCCCAGTCCGATAAGCATGAAATAGGCCAGGTGTCTCCAATGCCGGATCAGATGCGGCAGCTTCAGCGGGCGGGCCAGTATCATGGGCAGAACCAGGAAAAGAATGGCGAAGCCCCCTATCACAACAAAGAGGTTGGCCAATACCATAACCGCGTCCACATTGAATTGCATCGCACCCTGATCGATTTGACGGGTCAGGAATTGGCGAATCCGAAGCATGTGGAAGAAAAACGGTTTGTCGTCGGTTGGGGGAGCAATGTTGAGCGCATATTCACGGAAAAGCTTCTCCCGCCCGGTCTTGTCGAACAGCCCCTTGAACAGGACATCCTCAACCAAATCGGGGGAATACACTATCTGGAAGTCCAGCCGCCGGCACGCCTCACCAGCCCTTTGCAATTCCTCCCCGGTGAACGGAGTCTTTTTCACGATCATCGTAGCGATGCCGTCGGGTCCCGAGGCCTTCCAGTAGCCTTTCTTGGCCAGAAAGAGGTGCTGTCTTGGGTCTGTGCTTCCGATCCTCTCAAGCGCTTCGACCGCCAGCGCCGTCAATCTCAGCGCCTCGCCGGGTGCGCGCTCGTAGTACCAGCGCGAAAACGTCAGCATGCCGTCGTCGTTGAGGCGCTCGAAGTAGGCCTCGAACGCCTCCACCGTGTAGAGGTTGTTCTCGGTCAGCACGAACGCGCCGGAACTCGTAGCCGCCCATGTGTCGACCAGCGATGCCTGTATGATGTCGTACTTGTCCTTGCTGCGCGACAGGTAGGAGCGCCCTTCATCCAGATGAATCTCGACGTCGGAGCGGTCGTAGAGATGGCCCACGAAGTCCCCAAAGTCGTCGCGGACGGCATTGATGATGATGGGGTTGATCTCGACTCCGATGACCGGCCCTTGCCCGAACGCCAGCGCCGAGAGCACGTCTCGTCCTCCGCCCGGGCCGATAATCAGGACCTTTGCTCGTTCTTTGAGCCAATGCACCAGCGAGGTAATGTCGTATTTCAGAAACTCGACCTTGCCGAACTCGCCGTCAAAACCCACGAGCTGCGTGCCGGCCGCGGCGTCGATCAACATTAACAACTGGGGGGGGCTATGGCCGTCAAAAGCCTCGCTCAGCCCCCAGCCGAAGACCTCTTCGCCTTCCATCGGAT
>CBFDAY010000083.1:0-9652 GCA_965602895.1 uncultured bacterium | reverse complement strand
CAACGGCGCCGTTGATCGCGTCGATCTCGGTCCTCGTCCGGGCGAGAACATCCTGGAGCATCGATGAAACGTTGGTCGCGGTGAGACGGCAGACCTCTTCGACTTGCGCGAGCGGGTCGGCCTTCATGATTCGTATGTTCTTCGCGTCGGCGACGGCGACCGCCTCGGCGACCGCCTCTTTCATTATCCTGCGCGTTCCCTCGAACTCGAGCAGCCTGCCGTTGTTAAGCCGCGTGATGGCCGTGAGCGCGTTGATGCCGACGTTGATGATGAGCTTGCTCCAGATCGTGCCCTCGAGGTCGTCGGAGACCTGCGGCTCGAATCCGGCGGAGACGAGGATGTCCCGCGCCAGACGCAGGTTGTCGGTGAGCCGGTTGGATGGCGTACCGATAACGGTCTTGCCCGTGCCCGCGTGAATGATGGATCCCGCGGCCACGAGCGTCGCGCCCTGCGATGTGATCCCGCCGATTGTCCTCTCGTCGCCAACGGCCCTGCTTATGACCTCGACGTTGCCGAGGCCGTTCTGGAGTGTGAGCACGGGCGTCGACGGCGCGAGAATACGCGCGACGCCTTCGACCGCGTCCTCGGTGTCGTATGATTTCGTTGCGATCACGACAAGATCGCAGTCCGCGGCTTCATCCGGCCGGGCGGACGCCTCGACTTTTACGCGCCGTTCGCCGGATACTCCTTTGATGTTGATGCCCTCGCCGGCGATTTTTTCCGTGCGCTCGGACTGGTTGTCGATCATCACGACGCGATGACCGGCCTCGCGGAGCATGGTTCCGAAGAGGCATCCGATCGCTCCCGACCCGACGATTACGATGCTGTGTCCGGTGTCTGTCATGGGCAAAAAGCCTCCAGCCGCTCCACTTTCAGGCCGACCGAATATCGGGCTTCGCCGCCCGCCTTGATTTTTATCGGCCAGAGGGCGGTGACGCACGAGCCCTGGTACGTTTTCTCGAATCCGCCCTCGGACTGCGAGACGGTCTCTATCGGGAATCTCCACAGCGTCGCCGCAGGCTCGCATCGTATGACGATCGCAATGTTCATCCAGCGGTCGACGAGCCTCACGAGAGAAACCGAATCGGTGGCGCCGACGCTGTTGAGTCGGTTCTGCTCCAGCTCAACGCCCGGTGCCTCATAATAGCGGTCTTCGCTGTCCCCGGCAAGCAGCGTCACATTGAGTTCGACCGCGAACAGCGTCGATTCGACTTCGGCGTCGCTTCGAATGCGGTAACGGGCTTCGATCCCCGATTGGTCGCCGACGAGGAACTCTTTGTCCATAGATAGTGATATCGTGCGGTCCGGACGCCGAAGGCCGCCCTCGCGCCTGAGAACGAGCGCCACCTCGCCCGGCGCATTCCTTTTTTCCGACAACACGTATGATTGCCCGACAAAGTCGCCGTCCTCACGATGCAGGCCGTCGGCGAATTCCTTGAGGGTCGTGCCGACGGGAAGGAAATGGTCGATGAAGCAGAGGCGGTCGTAAGAGTCGTAGTGAAGCCTTTTGTCGAGCCCCTCCTCTTTCATGCGCACGATATCATGGATGGATTGCACTTCGCCTTCGGCCGCATCGGCGTGCGCGGTTTGGATCTTGCGATGATACGCCTCGGGCCGACGGCTCATGACGTCGGCGATATTAAAGGCCTTGGGCTTGAAGTCGATCTCCGCCACGGAGCCGCCGCAGCCGGGACTAATGTAGAAATTATACTCCGGGGTCGATACGATGACCTCTTCGTGGCCGTCGCAATCGTAATCGACCTGCTCGACGCGTATCTTGGGCGCGTCACCGTGCAGTTCCTTGTCGGCCATTTGCTCGGCGCGCAGGAGATGGCTGTAGTTCGCGAATCGGAGATAATTGAGGTACACCCCCCCGAACAGGCCGTGCCAGTAGGGACAATTGCACTGTCCGCGCCAGAGTTCGCGCTTTGCGCTTGCAGCGGCCTCGCCCGTCATGGAGCCGACCTTGCGGCTGACGCGCACCATCTTCTTATGCATGCGGTTGGCCTCGGGATATTTCGCGAGGAAGTTGCGCCAGAACCCTCCTCGGACGAACGGGCGTCGGTCCTTGTGGGAGCCGTCCTCCTTGAGTTCTTTCAACATTTTCTGGAACTCGGCAGAAGCGTCCGGCGGCAGCGCCCATTCCATCATCTCGTCGTACGAGGCCGTCGGCAGGTATATGCGTCCGGCCGGCGGATGCGACTCGATGAACTCCGAAAAAGTCGGCATTTTTATCCAGTCGGAGTTCTGCTCCAGCATCGTGAAAAAGTTTTCGAGGTAGCCGTCGGTGTAGACCCACTTGTACGTGTCGGGCCACATGCCGAACTTCTCGCCGTCGTCGCCGTAGGTGATACCCTTCGGCTTGCCGTCGGCCGGAATCGATTGGAGGTATTTCAGGGTTTCCTCCGGCAGCTTGAAGGGAATCGTGTATCGGAGATTCTTGTCGATCGGGAAAACGGCGATCTTGCTGCCGACGTCCTCGGTCAGGTAGTAGCCGAACATCTCATCGGCCCCGAGACCTGCGTGGGCGAAATGACTCTCATCGATAATGGTGTAGCTGAGCCCCGCCTCGGCTATGATCGAGGGCAGGTGCGGTTCCCAGACCCGCTCGGTGAGCCACATTCCGCGCGCTTTTTGCCCGAAGCGATCGCGGATGTAGTCGTTCATCATCCGAATCTGGCCGATAGCGTCGTCTCTGGGAATGATCGGAAGGATCGGCTCGTAGAAGCCTCCGCTGAGCATCTCGACCTGACCGCGCGCGGCCAATTCGGCGATCTTGTCGATATAGCCCGGCTCGTTATCCTCTATCCATTCGAGCAGCGGCCCCGAGTAGTGGAGCGCAACGCGAACGCCCGGGTGCCGCGCCAGAATCTCCAGGAACGGCCGGTAGCAGATTTCGTAAGACTCGCGAAATACGCCTTCGAAATTGCCGACGGGCTGGTGCGAATGGACTCCAAACATCAGGTTAATCTGTGCCGACATAATGCTTATTCCAGATATGATATGGGCTTTGCATTCGACGGTGAGACAAGCGGGCGGAATTACCGCCGCATTTTAGCGCCCAAAGCCGGGGAACCGGTCGGCTTTGGGCGGTTTTGTAATGGGCCGTGGAACGGCCGCGGGAGCCGAACTCAAGAGTCGACCCCCCGCAGGAATTCTGCGGCTTCCTCCGGAATAGTCGGATTGATATAGAAACCGGTGCCCCATTCGAAACCGGCGACGTGTGTGAGCTTCGGCATGATTTCTATGTGCCAGTGGTAATCCAGGTCGAGCGTAACCCAATACCCCATCCTGGCCCAGCGCACTGGGCCGGTGTGCAGGACAAAGTTGTATTGAGGCTGGTTCAGGGCTACGGCGAGTTTTTTCATGACGACGATAAGGGTTTCGCTCAGCAGCAGCATTTCATCTTGTTCTATGGACTGGAAATCCGGATGATGGCGCTTGGGCAGTATCCATATTTCAAAGGGGAACCGCGAAGCGAACGGGCAGAAGCTTACAAACCCGTCGTTTTCATATATCATCCTGAACCCCTGCGACAGCTCCTCACTGATAATGTCGCAAAATACGCATCGATCCTTGTAGTTGAAATAGTCCTTCGCGCCCACCAGTTCCTCCCGCACCCTCTTGGGTGTTATCGGAGTAGCGATGAGCTGGGAATGCGGGTGGCTGAGCGAAGCGCCCGCCCTACGCCCTTCGTTCTTGAAAACCAGGATGTACTTGAAACGCTTGTCATTGTTCAGGTCCATCAGGCGGTTTTTGTAGGCCTGAAAGACCCTGGCCAGGCTTTCGTGCGAATGCATGTGAAACTTTTTGTAATGGTCGGGGGTTTCGATGATAACCTCGTGGGCGCCTATTCCATTCATCTTGTCATACATGCCCACACCGGCCTTGCCCATTTCGCCTTCGATGCGGAGGGCGGGGAATTTATTCGGCACGACTCTCAGGTCCCACCCCGGCCCGTTGGCGTGTTGATGGTTTTCCCGATACGCCAGGATCTCGGGCGGTGTTTTATCCTCATGCCCTTCGCAAAACGGGCAAAAGCCGGTGTCGTCCTCCGCGGGCTCCGGATGGAAATCGGTTGGCCGCTTGCCCCGCTCGGTCGCGATTATCACCCACCGGCCGATCACCGGGTCCTTGCGCAATTCCGGCATTCTCTATCTCTCCTATTATGTGGTTCTCGCCCGGGAATCCTCTCGGGCTCTTCCAAAGGAAACAGCTTTCTCGTACAGCTTGACATATCTTTGCGCGGAAGCGGTCCATGAAAAATCACAGGCCATTCCGTTTTGCATGATGCGGCTCCACTGCGTCTTGTCCGCATAGAGCTTGCGGGCCTGCCGCAGCTTTTCCATCAGGGCCGATGACGAATATTTCGCGAACTTGAATCCGTTTCCTGATGACGAAGAAGAGTCGGCATAATCCACGATCGTGTCGTCCAGACCGCCGGTGGCGCGGACCAGCGGGACTGTCCCGTACTTGAGGCTGTACATCTGGTTAAGCCCGCACGGCTCGTATCTCGAAGGCATGAGGAAGATATCGGCGCCCGCCTCGATCTTGTGGGCGAGATCATTCGAAAACCCGAGCTTTACTCCGACCCTGTCGGGATATTTCTTAGACATTGTCTCGAACAGCTTATGGTATTTCTCCTCTCCCGTGCCCAGGAGCACAAGCTGAACGTCTTCGCCCACAATGGCGTCTATGATCGGGGCAAGTATGTCGAAACCCTTTTGGTCGGCAAGACGCGAGACTATGCCCAGCAGTGGAGCGCCATCGATCTGAGGCAATCCGAATTGATCGAGCAGGTCGGCCTTGCACCTTGCCTTGCCCGCGATATCGGAGGGGCCGTAGTTCGCGGCTATGTGCTCGTCGGTTTCGGGATTCCATGCGTCGTAGTCGACTCCGTTGAGCACGCCGAACAGCCGATCCGAGCGCTTTTCGAGAACTCCCTCCAGCCCTGCGCCGAATTCGGGTGTCTGAATTTCTTCGGCGTACCGCGGGCTGACGGTCGACAGTATGTCGGCTCCAACTATGCCCGCCTTCAGAAGGTTGATCTTTCCGTGGAACTCGATGCCGTCGGACGTGAACAGGTCCCATGGGAGGTTCGTGAGATGCATGTCCAGATGCCAGAACAGGCCCTGGTATGCGATGTTGTGTATCGTAAACAGGGTCCCGGTGTTTTCGAAAAGAGGATGATCGTTAAAGAAAGTTTTAAGGAATACGGGCACGAGGCCGGTCTGCCAGTCATTGCAATGGATGATATCGGGCCTCAGATCGAGCGCCCGGCATAATTCGATCACGGCTTTTGAGAAGAAGATAAACCTCTCCGCGTTGTCGGAATAGGCGCCTTTGGATGTTCCGTAAAGCTCTTCCCGGTCGTAATATGCGGCCTTGCCGATGAAATAGACCGTGACTCCGTCCTCGGTGACCGCCCGAAATACTTCGCCGTACTCTTCCCTGTTGGAAATGGGCGCCGATAGCGTGCAATCGATCTCCTCGGCGCTGAAATCCTTCCGTTTGGTGACGGAATAAAGGGGGACTACGGCGAAAACCTCGTGCCCCTGTCTGCTCAGCGCTTTTGTGAGCGCTCCAGCCACGTCGGCAAGCCCGCCGGTCTTGGAAAAAGGAACCATTTCGCTTGCGGCAAACAGAATTTTCATGCTTTCGCTTTCTTTGAGGAAGGCCTTGCAAATTTGAGGGGAGGCGGTTTTATTTTCGTCCCCTTGGCGACGACGACGATTCCCGAATCGGTAACGGTGAACCGCTTTCTATCCTCGTCGAGATCGTATCCTATCTCAGTGTGGGGGGGGACCTGGACATATTTATCTATTATTGTATTCTTAATGCGGCAGTAACGGCCCACATCGACTCCGTCCAATAATATCGAATCCTCCACGGTCACAAAACTGTTTATTCTCACCCTCGGTGAGAGGATAGAGCGCTTTACCTTTCCGCCGCTGATTATGCATCCGCCCGATGTAATCGAATCGAGCGCTACGCCCATGCGGCCGCCCTTGTATTCCTGCGCGAATACGAACTTGGCTGGCGGATTCTGCGGCTGGTAGGTGCGGATCGGCCATTCAGGATCGTATAGATTGAATACGGGGCTGACCGAGATGAGGTCCATATTGGCCTCATAATAAGCGTCTATAGTGCCGACGTCCTTCCAGTAGTCGGCCCCTTTTTTGTTCTCATCCACGAAATTGTATGCGAAGACCTTATATGCGCTGAGCATTAAGGGGATGACGTCCTTTCCGAAGTCGCGCATCCGCTGCTCGCCCGTGACACCGCGAAGGACTTCCACCAGGATATCTCTTTCGAAAATATATATTCCCATCGAACCGAACGTAGAGCCCCCTTTGCCGGGGAGCGGCATCGGATGGGCGGGCTTTTCCTGAAATCCGATCACACGCTCGTCCTCGTCAATCTGTAGTATACCGAATCGGCTCCCTTCTTCCCGCGGGATCTCGAGGGCGGCGACAGTCATGTCGGCTCCCTTTGAATCGTGAAACGCGAGCATCTTGGAGTAGTCCATTTTGTAAACATGGTCACCGGAAAGGATGATGACCTTCGTAGTGACGCCGTGCTCGACAAGATGCAGATTCTGATAGACAGCGTCCGAAGTGCCCAGGTACCAGTCCTTGCTCACCCTCTGCTGTGCGGGAATCAACTCTATGAACTCGCCGAATTCGTTGTGAAATATGTTCCAGCCGTTTCTGACGTGTCGATTCAGCGAATCGGATTTGTATTGCGTGAGAATGTTGACTCGCCTGAGCCCCGCATTGACGCAGTTGCTCAGTGTAAAATCGACCAGCCTGTATATACCGCCGAATGGAACGGCCGGCTTGGCTCTTTCGAGCGTAAGGGGATGCAGACGCTCTCCCCTGCCCCCGACAAGCAACATTGCGACGACATGCCGCATATTCACAATTATCACCTTCCCTTGGCGTTTTTTCCGGAAAAGCCTTGAGGACAACCAAGTGAAACGGCAGGAGATGATAGACTGACCCGTTCGCCCCCTCCGCCTTTTCTCAATTCTAGCAAAAAGGACATGGTTCGTCAACGGGCTCGGGACGATTAAATCCGGCGGCTCGGGCTTCCCTTGACGGCTTTCCGACGCGAACCCGGATTTTCATAGCACTATACTCAATATTTTGCTTGACATCATACATGGGACATGTTATCATTTATTTATCTGACAGGAAAGGTCCTTGTCGAAACACCCCTTTTTCCTCCCTCTCGACCCGGGCAATTTTGTCTCGCGGCTCGTTCGGGCGATTTCGGCATGGAGCGGGCAATTAAGGACGAAACAGGGCGGAAAAAGACATGTGTCTGGAAAGCGCGCCAAATTTTGTTTGTGGGAACATTTGATCGAAAACTGGACTCCTCGAATCGGTTCCGCCTTCCCAGGGAGATCCTGCACGAACTCGCATCCGGCAAAGTCGAGCGAATTCCCTGTCTTTCCATCTCGGGGGAATGTCTCGTAGTATTCCCTCCAATCCCTTTTCGCGAGATGGTCGACCGTTTCTCGAACATCGAAATCTCCAATCCACAGCATCGACAGCTCGCGCGCGACCTGTTCGCCAACACCGAAAACTGCAGGATAGACGCGGCGGGCAGAATGATGCTTCCTATGCGGCTGCGGAAATGCGCGGGTATTCGCTCGGCCCTGGTTCTTGCGGGCGCGGGCAGGTATTTCGAGATATGGTCAAAGGAAAGGTTCTACTCTCGCCGCAGGGAGGAGACCGGAGAGCTGCTGAGGGAATGGCTGCTGGAACGCGGCCATACGATATGACGCAATCGAATCGAGGGAAGGGGGGGGAGATGGCTGTAAAGCGATCTTGCAGCCCTTATAAGAAAGGAAAAATCGAGGACAGCGCGGGCACGCTTCCCGTAGACGTTCTGCTTTCGAGGCTGACAATCGATACTGTGGTGGTTTTTTCGTCCGATGAGGGCTTCATTGAATTTTCCAAAGATATCCTCACAAAACAAGGCTTCGCCCGGCTCGCGGTGAACTCACCCGCCCGGCTCGCGGAACACTGCTCGGAAGGCTATCTGAACTTCCTTGTGGACTGCGACCGGCTCGGACTCCTTGACGCGCGCTCGGTGACAACAAGCATCCGCGCGCGGGCTCCCAGCTCTTTCATCGTCGCATACTGCCCCTCAATCGGATGGGGCTCCCAACTGATGGAGGCGGGCGCAAGCGCCGTGATCGATGGTAAAGGCGATCCGGCGCTGTGCCTCATGGAGGCTTCCACCGGCTTTCTTGAAAACATAGACGCCATCATCTCCCAGCACCTCCGTTCAACGAGAAGAAAAATCAAGGGAACTGCAATCCGAGCACGCATCGAAAAAGCGACCGCAAAAGTGGTGCACCTGTCGCTCAAGCACATGCTTGAGACCGACGCGAACGTGCGCGCCTTTCTCACAAATTCATGGCCGCCCTCCAGACACGGTCAATATGTTGCGATAGCAAACGGCGAGACCATCGGGTTCGCCAACGATGTCGTAAAACTCGCCGAGCAAATAAGGGATTTCAGGCCGTCCGGAAACATACTGATTCAGCAGATCGACTGCGAGAGCGACTCACTCCGGCAATATTTCACATAAGAGGGAACATATGAAGTTTCTGTGTGTCACCGCCGATTCGGAAGTCTCGATAATAGTGCGCAACCCCCTGTTCCCGCGGAGATACTTCGAGACGCGCGCCACCATCGACACCGGCGCCGACTTCTCCTGCATTCCGACCAACATGCTGGCCGACCTGGGCTTCGTCGCCTATCATATTCTGAAAATAAGCGACTACGACGACGTCACACGGCTTAAGCTCGCCTACTACCTTACTATCGAGCTGTTCGGAAGATCTCATACGCTCGAGAACGTCGTCGGCATCGAAAGCGAGACCGTCATGCTCGGCAAAGACCTGCTGGGCAGCCACTCGCTCCTCTTGCTGCTCCCCGCCGAATAGACGCGCTCTTTGCGCCGGCGCATTTTTCTTCCCCCCACCATTTCAATGCATCCACGGCCCGGGCCCGGGCTCGTGCCCCCGAGCGATGTGTGCAAGCCCCATGCGGAAAAGATGCAGCACCTTGTCTTTGTTCGCGGCGGCAGCACGGGGGAGAGCGTGAAAGGGTACTGGATGTGCGAGGTGGTGGCTTGCGAATGCGAGCGAAGAGTGCTGCTCGATGATTTTCTTGATCGCTCGCTTCGCTTCATCGTTCGGCTTCGGAGCGACTTTACTCTTGCGTTCCGCGGCGCAGCCCGCTCTGCGCTTGAGATAGCGGCTACTTGTCCGATGCCGTATTCCGAAGCAATCGTCAAAGAACAGGGTGGCGAACAAAAGGGATACACGAAAAGCCATCAACTTGGGAAAGGAAGCCGATCCTATAACCTAATTCCGACAGCAAAGTGTCCCAAAGGGTCTGAAGACGTACAGATCTATTTCACTATGCTATCATGTTCTAAAATCTAAATACAGTGGCCTAAAATCCACACCTGTATGTATAGATTTCAAAAACTGGGTGAACATGCCGCTATCCTGTCAGCCGAGCGAAGTCATGTTCAGCGCGCTGTGCCGCTTGGAAAGGTCGTAGTCTTTCATGTCCTCAGCGGACAGCTTCTTCGAGGGGCATTGGTGCAGGCATTTGCCGCAGAAGTC
>CBFDAY010000082.1:0-9704 GCA_965602895.1 uncultured bacterium | reverse complement strand
AGTCCCGAATCTACGCCGTTTCACGGCCGTAATTCTTGGGACAGCCCCCTTTGGGTTTGTTTGTGTAATTCGTGGTTCCAACGATTGCAGGGTATACGCGGCGACGCCGCGCTGTGTGAGGTCCTTGTACCCAAAACGCGAGGCCGACATATGAGATATCCCATTTACCGCCCGCGCAGGCTCAGGGCAAACGAAAACTTAAGGCGCCTCATCAGGGAAACGTCCCTTTCGGCGGACGACCTTATAATGCCGCTCTTCGTCAGGCCCGGCCGCAACGTGCGCAAAGAGATATCGTCGATGCCGGGCAACTACCAGCTTTCCGTCGATGAAATCGCCAAAGAGGCCCGCAAGGCGGCCGACCTTGGCGTGCCGGCGATAATCCTGTTCGGCATTCCGTCGAAGAAAGACTCGGTCGGAAGC
The DNA here is from genome assembly GCA_965602895.1 of uncultured bacterium. GTDB lineage: Bacteria > Abyssobacteria > SURF-5 > SURF-5 > SURF-5 > CBDUSG01. The sequence continues at coordinate 9,284 of CBFDAY010000082.1, read as the reverse complement.
GAGGGCTACAAGAAGAACAACATAGTCGCCAGGGCGATAAAGGCGATCAAGGACAAGGTCGACGATCTGGTCGTGATTACCGACGTGTGCCTCTGCGAATACACCGATCACGGTCACTGCGGCGTCGTAAAAAAGCACGGCAAAGATTTTACGATCGATAACGACGCGACATTGGAACTTCTGGCCAAGATGGCGCTCTCCCACGTCGAGGCGGGCGCGGATATGGTCGCCCCGAGTGACATGATGGACGGGCGAATAGGCGTCGTTCGCTCTGCGCTCGACGACAGGGGCTTTACGGAAATTCCGATAATGGCATACGCCGCCAAGTACGCCTCGGCTTTCTACGGGCCGTTCCGCGAGGCGGCCGAATCGCCGCCGCAGTTCGGCGATCGGCGCTCGTACCAGATGGACCCGCCCAACAGCGATGAGGCCTTGCGCGAGGTCGCGCTGGATATCGAAGAGGGCGCCGACATCGTCATGGTCAAACCGGCCCTGCCGTATCTGGACATCATATATCGCGTGAAGCAGGAATTCGGTTATCCCGTCGCCGCCTACAACGTAAGCGGCGAGTTCTCGCTCGTCAAGGCCGCCTCCGAGCGCGGTTGGGTAGACGAAAAAAAGGTTGCGCTTGAGATGCTGACGAGCATCAAGCGGGCGGGCGCCGACATGATACTCACGTATTACGCGATGGAGGCCGCCCGCTGGCTCTCATGAGGCCGTCTGCGGGCACGATGTCGAATCATGAAAACCGCTGGAGGACATAAGGCTCAAGCGAAGCATCCGGGCGAGCCTGACCGCGGAAAGGCCGAGCTGAGGCTCGTGGCCTGGGAGATCACTCGCTCGTGCAACCTCGCGTGCATTCACTGCCGCGCGTCGGCCGAGCGGGGGCCGTACCCGAACGAGCTTAGCACGGACGAATGCAAGCGTGTACTCGACGATATCGCGTCGTTCAGCGACCCGATCATCATATTCACGGGCGGGGAGCCGCTGCTCAGGCCGGATCTCTTTGAGATCATCGCCCACGGTCAAAAGCTCGACCTCAATATGGCGGTGGCCGTCAACGGGCTTCTGCTCGACGATGAAACGGCAGAGAAACTCGTGGAACACGGCGTCCAGCGCATAAGCGTCAGTCTCGACGGCTCGACCGCCGAGACACACGACAAGTTCCGCAATGTTCCCGGCGCGTTCGAGGGCGCACTGAGGGGCATCGAGGCCGCGAAAAGGGCGGGACTGCCGTTCCAGATAAACTCGACCGTTACGAAAATCAATCTCGAAGAAATCCCCGATCTGCTCAAGCTTACGATTGATTTGGGGGCCGTCGCGCATCACATCTTCCTGCTCGTTCCCACCGGACGCGGCAAGGAACTTGAGGAACAGGAATTACCGCCCGAGGAGTATGAGCGGACGCTCAACTGGTTCTACGAGCAGCGCGATAAGGCGCCCATCCAGCTCAAGGCCACGTGCGCACCGCATTACTACAGGATCCTGCGCCAGCGGGCCGCCGAGGAGGGCAAACAGGTCACCTTGGAGACGCACGGGATGGACGCGGCAACGCGGGGCTGTCTCGGCGGGACCGCCTTTTGTTTCATCTCCCACGTTGGGCAACTGTCGCCGTGCGGCTATCTTGAGCTGGATTGCGGCAACGTGCGAAAGGAAGGCTTTCGCAAGGCGTGGGAGGAATCTCCCATTTTCAGCGACCTGCGCGACTTCACGAAATACAAGGGCAAATGCGGCGGATGCCGCTACCTGAAGGTCTGCGGCGGCTGTCGCGCGCGCGCGTATGCGCGTACCGGGGACTACCTGGCCGAAGAGCCCTACTGCGTGTACCCGGGCCACGGCTAGCGCCGAGTCGGCGCGGACATTGGATGCTTCGCATCCTTGCGGCGACTCGCCCCTGTTTCTCTCTTTTTGCTTCTTTTTGCGGCCAGTGGCCGCCGACATGAGATGCTTCGCATCTCTCTTTGCGGCCCTGTGGGAGCGGTGGTGGAAAAGTCGCCCGGAGCAGCCGGTCCAGTGAGGCTGGGCGCAAGAAATATTTTAGCAGCCACAGCAATCGTGCGACAAAATAGGGATGCGCAGCATCCCATGTCACCGGCGACTCGCCGGCGTTTATCAATCGCGCATTGCGTAAGGATCATATGACGGCTTTGGAAAAAATCGAGCAGGACGTTCTTGAGATCATCCAGCAGGATTTCCCGATCGCCCCACGCCCTTACGAGGTCCTGGCGGAGAAGCTCGGCGCGACCGAGGACGAAGTCTTCGAGGCGGTGCAGAGTCTTTGCAGAAAAGGCATCATCCGCAGGCTCGGCGGCAGCTTCGACTCGCGCAAGATCGGCTACAAGAGCACCCTGGCCGCCCTGAGCGTTCCCGAAGACAGGCTCGAGGAGGCCGTCGAGATCGTCAACGGCTACGCCGGGGTCACTCATAACTACGAGCGGGAAGGCAAGTACAACGTCTGGTTTACCATCATAGCTCCTTCCGAAGAAGAAATAGAGCGCATAGTCGAGGAAATAGGGGAGAAAACGAGCGCGCCTACATTGAATCTTCCCGCGACGCACATATTCAAAATCAAGGTGAACTTCGAGCTGGGAAACAACGACGAATGAACTTCGACAAACTGGACCGGGAAATAATAAACGCGTTGTCGGGCGATATCTCCGGCAACCTGAGGCCGTACAGAGAGATCGCCGAGTGTCTGGACATAAGCGAGGAAGAAGTGCTCGACCGGGTTCGCGGCTACGAGGAGTCGGGCCTTTTGCGCCGGATGGGCGCGATGATCGCCCACCGCGTCGCGGGGGTCGACGCCAACGGCATGATCGTCTGGGACGTGTCGGAGGACAGCCTCGAAGAAACGGGGGAGAAGCTGGCGTCGGCGCCGGAGGTGACGCATTGCTATGCCCGCCCACGGCATCCGGAGTGGCCTTATAGTCTCTATACCATGGTTCACGGTCGCACCCGGCGCCATTGCGAGCAGGTTGCCGAGAGGCTTTCCAAAGAGGTCGGCATCGACAAATACGAGATGGTCTTCAGCACGCGTGAGTTCAAGAAGACGAGTCCGCGCTACTTCGTCAAGTGAGGGTTTGAAATGGCACGAGCGAAAACGAAATCGGAGAAACTGTGGAAGAAGGCGCAGCGCTGCATGCCCGGCGGAGTGAACAGCCCCGTTCGCGCATTCAAGGGGGTCGGCGGCTCGCCGATATTCGTCGAGAGGGGCAAGGGCTCGAAGATATGGGACGTCGACGGCAAGCAGTATGTCGATCACGTATGCTCCTGGGGTCCGCTGATTCTCGGGCACGCCGACAAAGAGGTCGCCGCGCGCCTCAAGAAGGTCCTTTCACAGGGAACGAGCTTCGGCATTCCCACCGAGAGAGAGACCGAGCTTGCGCGGATGATAATCCGCGCCGTGCCCTCCATCGAGAAGGTGCGCCTCGTCAGCTCCGGCACCGAGGCCGTGATGAGCGCGATAAGGCTCGCGCGCGGCTACACGGGGCGGTCTATCATCATCAAGTTCGAGGGCTGCTACCACGGCCATGCCGACGGGCTGCTGGTGAAGGCCGGCTCGGGGGCGACAACGCTCGGCGTGCCTACCAGCCCGGGGGTGCCGCCCGAATACGCCAGTTGCACGATGACGCTTCCATATAACGATATCGATGCCGTGGCCGAGGCCTGCCGCAAGCAGGGAAAAAAAATCGCCGCGATAATTCTGGAACCGGTTGCAGGCAATATGGGGGTCGTGCCTCCCGTCGACGGGTTCCTTGAGTCGCTTCGCGAGATCACCGAGAAATACGGGATACTATTGATATTCGACGAGATTATCACGGGTTTTCGCGTGACGTACGGGGGCGCGCAATCGCTTTACAAGATCAAGCCGGACCTGACGACCCTGGGAAAGATAATAGGCGGCGGACTGCCCGTGGGAGCGTACGGGGGCAGGGCCGATATCATGGATCGCATGGCCCCCGCAGGACCCGTCTACCAGGCGGGCACGCTTTCGGGCAACCCCCTGGCGGTGGAGGCGGGGCTGGCCACGCTGGAAATCCTTTCGCGTCCCGGTACATACAAGAAGCTCGGGAAGCTCGCCGCAAAGCTGGGTGACGGCCTCATTGACGCCGCCAAGATGGCGGGCATCCCCTCGTATCACACCCGCGTCGGATCTATGCTCTGCATGTTCTTTTCCGACGGTCCCGTGAACAATTACGATGACGCGCTCGGGTGCGACACGAAGAGATACGGCAAGTATTTCCACGAAATGCTGGATCGCGGCGTTTATCTGGCCCCCTCGCAGTTCGAGGCTGCGTTCGTATCGCTGGCGCACACGGAAAAAGATATAGAAAAGACCGTCCGCGCCGCCGAACAATCTTTGCTCGAAATCGTTTAAGCGCGAAGAAGAGATATACTTTATTTTTTTCCGCGTTTGGGGTATACTCTCCCTTTGACGCGCCGCCCCACTTTCGGTGACGATCGAATTAGAACGAAAGGCGAGCGTTCCCGATGCCCTCCGTGCCGGTGGAAGAGGTAAGGTTGATCGTTCACATCGGCCTGATGCTGTTCTTTGGGCTGCTGGCCGGAGAGATAGCCGCCCGCATTAGGATTCCGAGGGTCACCGGCTACCTTCTGGCGGGACTGCTGATCGGGCCTTCCGGCTTGAGGGTGATCGGCGAGACCGAGACCCACAACTTCGACCTCATCGCGCAGCTGGCGCTGGGGTTGATAATGTTCAACATCGGCGGCCGTTTCAAGGCGCGCCACGTGAGGCGTTTCGTCGGAAAACTGCTCACCGTGGCGGCCTTCGAGATGGGGTTGACGTGGGCTCTCGTCGGGGGTGTCGTCTGGGCGTTGAGCGGTGACGGCTCTCTGGCGCTCATCGTAGGATTTATCGCGATGGCCACCGCGCCCGCCACGACGCTGGTGGTCGTCAAGGAGTACGAGTCTGAGGGTCCGCTGACGAGCAATCTGATTGCTCTCGTAGGGATCAATAATTTCTTTTGTCTGGCGCTGTTCCCGTTCCTATTGATTGCTGCCGGGGGCCAATCCGCGGGTTACATCGTACCGTTTCTCGAAGTCGGCAGGTCGCTGGCGCTGGGCGCCGGGCTGGGATTGGGCCTCAGCTTGTTCGAAGAGCGCGCGCGTGCCCCCAGCCAGCAGATACTGCTGGGCTTTTGCGCCATTGCGCTGGTAGTGGGACTTGCGTATGCGTGGGGTGGCTCCGGGCCGCTCTCGGCGCTGGTGATGGGCATTGCCAAGGTCAACTCATCGCCGCGCGGACAGACCCTTTTCGAGCGGATCGATTCGGGGGCCTATCCCCTTTATGTATTGTTTTTCGTCATAGCCGGGGCGAACCTCCACGTGGAGACCTTGCTCCACGCCGGTCTCCTCGGCGCGGCCTATATCGCCGCAAGGGCGACGGCGAAAATCGTGGGCGCCGCGATAGGGGTTCGCGTTGCGGGTCTCTCCGTCGAGCTGAAGCGGTACCTCGGGCCGGCGATGATCTCGCACGCGGGCGTCGCCATCGGGCTCGCGATGGCCTTCGGACAGCTCGACACGGCAGGCGGCGCCATCGGCCAGGCGATCGTGCTCGGTTCGATCGTGATATATGAACTGGTCGGCCCGATCGCGGTGAGATTCTCGCTGGTGCGCTGCGGCGAGGTCAAGATGGCTTTGCTGCTTCCGCACCCGCCGGGCCAATCGAGTGTCGATGACCTGCAGAAGGTCCTCGGCCGGATAAGGCGGTCGCTGGGGCTTCCGGTGAAGGGCCTCGGGAAAACGCGGGAGCCGCCGGCCGCGAAACACATAATGAGAACCAACGTCGAGGCTGTTCCCGACAACACGCGTTTCGACGAGCTGCTCAGGATAATCTCGCACGCCCGGTTCGATATTTTGCCGGTTGTGGATGGTGACGGTCACTATATCGGGAATATCTCGCTTCCGCGGATCAGGGATGTGATTTTCGATCAGGCGCTGGCCGACCTGCTCATAGCGCGCGACATGCTCGATTTGGAGACCGCGTACGTGACTCCCGATGAGCCTCTGGGAGCGATTCTGCAGAGGTTCAGCGACATCAAGAACGAAGTCGGACACCTGCCCGTCGTTGCTGAAGGAGAAAATCACCGGGTGGTCGGCATGATTCGCCAGCGCGACGTTGTGGACATGTTTCGGCGCATACGATCCGGAGAAAAAAGGTGGGCCGCTCGCGATGAGAAATGATTTTGAGGAGGTGGTGGTTTTACGATGAAACTCTCCGAGTTCATCCGGCCCGAACTGATTAAAGTCGGGCTGGAGGCGGAAGATAAGTGGGACGCGATTACACAGTTGATCGACCTGATGGTGGCCGCGAAAGAGGTGAAGCCCGAAGACAGGGGAGAAATCATCAGCGTCGTATTCGACAGAGAACGATCCATGAGCACGGGAATGGAGCGAGGCATCGCGATTCCTCATGCCAACTCGTCTCTGATTCAGGAAGTCGTCGGCGCCATCGGAATATTAAGATCGGGCATCCCTTTCGAGTCGCTGGACAATTTGCCCGCCCAGTTGATAGTGCTCCTTGTGATCCCGAAGGATAAGTTTCAAAAACATGTCAGGACTCTGGCCGGGATCGCGCGTCTTTTCAATCACGACCAGATGACCAACGCGCTCCGGAGCGCCGAGACCGCCGAAGAGGCGATGAAGATAATAGTAGCCGAAGAAGGCAAGGACTTGTTTTATATTTAAGACGCCGCCGCAACGAAGGGAATATCCCGGGGATCCCCTGACGATTTCGGCAGATCAGCGTAGCCGATCTTCTCTTTGACTCTTTTCAACTGATCGATGAACATCCGCTCTTTCACCACCTTCGCAGTCAGGGAAAAATATGAGCGCTACGACGGAAATCATGCTGCAACGCGAGAGCGTCGCCGTTGTCTGGGAGCTAAGGGCGCTCTGGGTCGCGATCGCGCTCTACTTCCTATCGTCGCTTTATTATCTTTTGTGGTTGTTCCTGCCGGGTTCCCGGATCGGCAGGCTGTCTTCGCGGATTTTTCTCTCCGCCGCCGTCATCCACACGGCAATAATAGTGTTTCGCACGATCGAGGCAGGGCGGCTGCCGTACCAGACGCTGTACGAGAGCCTGCTGTGGTTCGCGTGGTCGGCGGCGATAACCTACCTGTTTGTTGAGAGGAAATTCAAAGGCATCTACGCCGCAGGGTTTCCCGTGGCCGCCATGGCCTTCGCGGCGTGTCTGTACGCGGCGCTGTGGCGCTCTCCGGCAATAGAGCCTTTGTTTCCCGCTCTTCAGAGCGATTGGTTTATCTGGCACGCCGTGATCGCGTTCATATCTTACGCCGTGTTTGCCGTGGCTTTCTCCTTCGAGTTCGGCTACCTGATTCTGACCGAGCTGCTTCGCCCTCATATGCTTCCCAGATACGGGATGGACACCGAGGCCGCCGCACGGTTCCATCGCATGGCCCATCAGTTGATCCTTTTCGGGTTTCCAATGCTCACGTTCGGCATAATCTCGGGAGCCGCATGGGCCGAGCAGGCATGGGGCAGATACTGGTCGTGGGATCCGAAGGAAACGTGGTCGCTGATAACATGGACCGTCTACGCCCTGTATCTGCATTCTATGACGATGGCAAGGTGGCGGGGCGGAAGGGCTTCGGCCATCAGCATCCTCGGGTTCGTCTGCATGCTCATGACTTTCCTCGGCGTTAGCTGGATTGCGAAACTGCTGGGGATCCCCAGCCTGCACGCTTACTTGGTTTAACCAGGGATTGGGGAAACGGTCGAGATGGCGGATATGAATGCGAAAAACGGGCGCAGCAAGGGCCACGGCCGCCTGTATCGCACCCTGGTGTCCGTCAAGACCTCCCTGGTGTTTCTCGCCGTCTTTGCGATCATGTTTTTTCTCGGCACGGTTTTTCCGCAGAGTTCCGACCCGAACAGGCTGGAGCAGTATCGCGAAGCCGGAGGAAAGTTTATTGGGCTTGTGGGCGCGCTTGATCTCCTCAACCTGTTTCGCAGCCCGTTCTTCATCGTTTTGATCCTGCTTTTCATGATTCATCTCCTCTTGTGCGTGATCCATCGCATAGGGATACTGCGCAAAAGGCCCACGTTTCGCCTGTTCACGCGCGAAGATCTCCTGCAACGCGACCATTCCTTTTCCGTCGTATGCCCGGCTGAATCCGTTGTCCCGGATGTCGAAAAGACGCTCAAGAGGCTCGGATTCAGGCGCTGGCGATATTACTCGGAGCATGCCCGTGTCAAAAGGGTGGTTTGCGAAAAGGGGCTCCCGTTCAGATGGCTGTCGTGGCTTTATCACGTTTGTTTCCTGCTGGCAATCGTCGGTTTTATCTTGAGCTACCTGTTCGCTTTTGAGGACTACATCACGCTGGGCGTCGGAGAAGCCGAATCCATCGCGCTGAGTTCGCCGGAGACGAACTGGCGTAAGCTCATGAGATCGCTCGGCGCCGAGGAGCACGGAAGGCCGAGGGAGATCGAGTTGGAGCTGGACGAGTTCATCACTGAGCACATCGAGAAGCCCTCGCTTAAATATCCGGACGGGCGCGCCGAACGACTGCTTTCCGCCTGGGGGCTCGGGAAAGAACCGGTGCATTACGAAATGCCGGACGATCCGCTTTATCCGCGAGATTGGTTCAGCGCGCTCAGGGTCTACGATGGCGGCGAGTCCGTCCTGGAGAAAAAGATCGAGGTCAACGATCCCCTGCGGTACGCCGGGTTGACTTTTTATCAAATCGGCTATGAATACGAGTTCGACCTGACCGTTGGCGGTGAGATCCTTGAGGATATCAAGGCGCGGGAGCCGTTCACGATTCCGCAGATGGAGGGCGAATTCAGGATAAGCGCACCTCACGTCGGAATCCTCTTCGGATATGACGGTGGCGTCGAAAGGCTGGAGCCTTCGGCCAAACTTCAGCATCGGCCTCCCTCCGGAGCGGAAGAGCCGAAATGGAGCACGGCCGGAGAAATTGCATCGGGCCGGTCCACCGAAGTGATGCATGCCGAGATGAAGCTCGACAGCATCAGGGCAAGCAGCGTGCTGAGCTACCGATACGATCCCGGCGTGCCCTTGCTCTGGGTGGCGGGCATAGGCTTGGTCATTCTGGTTGCGGCGCGGATATACCTCCCATGGTACCAGGTTCGATGCCACGTTGACGGCTCCTCGGACCGCGCTCTCATTAGCGTCAGTATCAGGATGGTGGGCCTTTTCGCGCGACCTGAGCGGCTGAGGCAGAGGCTCTCCAAAGCTTTTCTCGGCTAGCACGCTTGCGCTCGCGCTCAAAAATGGGTCG
>CBFDAY010000081.1:0-9707 GCA_965602895.1 uncultured bacterium | reverse complement strand
CGCTATAGGGATCGTGGCGATATCGGCGACGACTGGCGAAAATGGATCGGGCCGTGAACGGATCACGCGATGATAATCCGCAGCAAGTACCTGATAGATTCGACGGGCCGCACGGTCGAGGACGTCGATGTCGTCGTCGAAGGAAAACGCATCGCGGAAATTCGCGGGAAATGCGCCGACCCGCCCGCCGCCCACCCCAACTTGATCGATCTCGGCTGCGCCGCGTTTCTTCCGGGATTCGTTAACGCCCACGCCCAACTTGAATTGACCCAAGCTCACTCGCTCATGCAGCCACAGCCGCGCTTTACGGATTGGATCCGGGAAGTCGTGCGCGCGACCGGCGGCTGGACGAACAGCGATTTCGAGTCGTCGCTTCGCCACGGAATAGATCTGAGCGCTAAATCGGGCACGACCACCATCGGCGACGTCGGGCACGGCGCGCGCAATATTGGCGCATATATTGGGAGCGGCATGCGTGTGCGGCTGTTCCATGAAGTCATCGGCTTCGACCCTTCCGTGGCCGAGGAGATGATCGAATTCCTGAAAACCCGCATAGCGGAAACTCCGTCGGGCGAAAATCTGCTCATTGGAATCTCCCCGCACACGCCATTCACTGTGTCGGAGCGCCTGCTGCGGCGATGCGCCGAGCTGGCCCATAGGAGGGACTTGCCCCTGTGCGTTCACCTCGCCGAAACAGAGGCCGAACTCGAATTCCTGCGCGCGGGAACCGGCGAGATACTCGAGTTTAGAAAGGATTTCGGCTTACCGCCGAAGTGGAAGCCGCCGCGCGCCTCGCCCGTGCGCTACCTCCATCAGATCGGGTTTTTCGAAAAACCGGCCACGCTCATCCACGGCAATTACATAGGCGAAGAAGACTTCGACATACTCGCGCTTTCCGGCTCCAGCGTCGTCTTCTGCCCGCGCAGCCACGACTACTTCGGCCACCGCGAGCACCCATTCCCTAAAATGCTGGAACACGGCATAAATGTCGCGCTCGGGACCGACAGCCTCATCAGCAGCCCGTCGCTGAGCATCCTCGACGAGATGAAATTCCTGCGGGAGGAATATCCCGGGATAGAACCGGCGGTCCTGCTCAAAATGGCGACTGCGAACGGCGCGAAGGCGCTTGGACTTGCCGCCGACATCGGGCGTCTTGCGCCCGGAGCGCCCGCCGACCTCGTCGGCGTCGCTCTGCCGGAGGCGGAAATCGGACGATCCGCCGATCCGCTTGAAACCGTGTTTTCGAAAGACTCAAAGGTGATCTTTTCGATGGCGGCAGGCGGGATATTGCTAGGCAACTACCATTAAATGTAGGACTGATCTTTTTTGCGTACAGTTCGGGCAAATGCCATATCCTTTTTCTCTGGCCTCATAATATTCAACAATCGGCGCTTGAACATGGTATAATTACAAGTGAGGATGTTCAAGGCGAGGGATGAAAAGTGGAAAAGGTGTCTGCGCGGGCTAAGGAATAAAATCTGCTAGCCCAGGGGGGTGGATAATGGAGACCAAGAGGTTTTGTCCTTTTATGTCCACCGCAAAGGAAAAGGTTGCTTGTGACAAGGAGGCATGTGGGGCAGTACAGACTGTATTTGACCCTAATATGCACGTAGGCATTACCAGTTGTCACCCTGCCAGCGCAATTGTAGATTCGGCAATGCTCTTGGGGAATCGGATAGACAGCCTAATCGAGAAGCTTGCAGGGACGGGAGCCGAAAAAACTTGAGTATCCATGGCCCCTCGCCTTGGATGTACTCAATATAAGGCTCTGCCAGTTCTTCGACGGCGTTCACCTCTCTATTTTTGAATTCGGAACTCGGACAACGCCTGCCAAATGGGCAATACATTTCTTGGGGTCTCTTTTCCGCCTGTGTTTCATATTGAAATAGAGGTGGCACTCCTTCTCGGCCGGACGCTGAAACTCAACCTTTGGGATTCCTCAATCGTTTCATTTTGAGATATAAAGCGCAGGCCGAGCGCAATCACCTCCAAAACATCACGAGATGTGTTTCTGCCAATTGGGCAAGGCGAAGAAGGCAGCGCCTCTTCAGTGTCGGACGCCATGATTTTATAACATACTGATATTACAATAGTTATAAGTCTGGCGACGCTTATGGCATTCAGATTGCTCTTATACCTAAACACACCCCGTGCTAAAAACACAGTTTCTTTGTAAGTCGAAGGCCATCTTTGAAGGGAGGAATGTAAGACAATAGATTTTTAGCAACCAATTTGTTTGGCGAGTGAACAGCCCGCCGCGGAGGGCGGGAAATCTTTTGGATTCACCGTCTGGTGAGCGAAAGGAGTAGTTGGTATGAAGGTAAAACCTTTAGCCGATAGGATTCTGGTTCGCAGAATCGAGGAGGAAGAGGTCAAGAAGGGCGGGATCATCATTCCCGATACCGCCAAAGAAAAGCCTCAGCAGGGCGAAGTTATCGCCGTCGGCCCGGGCGCGGTCGGCGAGGACGGCAAGCGGATCGCCATGGACGTGAAAAAAGGCGACCTCATTCTCATGGGTAAGTACTCGGGTACCGAAGTCAAGATCGACGGAGAAGAGTACATAATAATGCGGGAAGACGACGTTCTCGCCATAATCGGTTAGTCCGGAAGGGAGGCTTGAAGTTATGCCTGCAAAACAGTTGAAGTTCAGCGAAGAAGCCCGGCATGCGGTTCTTGTGGGAATCGAAAAGCTGAGCGCGGCCGTCAAGGTTACGCTTGGTCCCAAGGGTCGCAACGTCGTGCTGGATAAAAAGTGGGGCGCACCCACGATCACGAAAGACGGGGTAACGGTCGCCAAGGAAGTCGAACTCGAGGACTCCTACGAGAACATGGGCGCCCAGATGGTCAAAGAAGTCGCTTCCAAGACCAGCGACGTCGCCGGCGACGGCACCACGACCGCCACGATACTTGCGGAGTCGATATATCGCGAAGGCCTCAAGAACGTCACCGCGGGCCGCAACCCGATGGACCTTAAGCGCGGAGTCGAAAAAGCCGTGGAAGCAGTGGTCGGCAGCCTGAAAAAGCAAAGCAAGGGCGTCAGGGACCAGAAGGAGATCTCACAGGTCGCCACGATCTCGGCAAACAGCGATACCACCATCGGAGACATAATCGCCGACGCGATGGACAAGGTCGGCAAAGACGGCACGATCACCGTCGAAGAGGCCAAGGGGATGGAAACCACGCTCGACGTCGTCGAGGGAATGCAGTTCGATAAGGGATATCTCTCCCCCTACTTCATCACCGATCCCGAGCGCCAGGAGAGCGTGCTTGAGGATGTGTATATTCTCATTCACGAAAAGAAGATCTCCAACCTGAAAGACTTGCTGCCGCTGCTCGAAAGCGTGGCGAAATCGGGCAAGCCGCTGCTGGTGATTGCGGAAGACATCGAGGGCGAAGCTCTCGCCACACTGGTGGTCAACAAGCTGCGCGGCACGCTGAACGGCTGCGCCGTCAAGGCTCCCGGCTTCGGCGACAGGCGCAAGGCCATGCTCGATGACATTGCGATTCTCACAGGCGGTCGCTCCATTTCCGAGGAGATGGGCATTAAGCTGGAGAACATCCAACTCTCGGATCTCGGCCGCGCAAAGCGCATCACTATAGATAAGGACAACACCACGATCATCGAGGGCGGCGGAAAGACCTCCGACATCAACGGCCGCGTGAACCAGATCCGCAGGCAGATCGAGGATTCCACCTCCGACTATGACAGCGAGAAGCTCCAGGAGCGTCTCGCGAAGCTGGCCGGTGGTGTGGCCGTGGTCAACGTCGGCGCCGCAACCGAGACCGAGATGAAAGAGAAAAAGGCCCGTGTCGAGGACGCGCTCCACGCCACTCGCGCGGCAGTCGAAGAGGGCATCATTCCGGGTGGCGGAGTCGCGCTGCTCAGGAGCATCGCCGCGATAGACAAGCTGTCTCTCGAAGGCGATGAGGGCGTCGGCGCGATGATTGTCAAGCGCGCGCTCGAAGAACCTTCGCGTCAGCTTGCCGCAAATGCCGGGCTGGAGGGCTCGGTCATTGTGGAACGCCTAAAGAGCGAGAAGGGCCCGAAGGGATTCGATGTGGCCAACGAAGAATATGTCGATATGTTCAAGGCCGGAATCATCGATCCCACCAAAGTGACCCGTGCGGCCCTCCAGAACGCCTCTAGCATCGCCAGCCTGCTGCTGACGACCGAGGCGCTCGTTACTGAAGTGCCGGAGAAAGAAGGCGCCGCGCCGGGCGGAATGCCGGGCGGAATGCCGGGCGGCGGAATGTACTAAGAAACCTTCCGTCTGAATAGAACAACAAGAGAGTCCTGTCTTCGCCCCACAGCAGACGCGGGTGAAGGCAGGACTCCTTGCTTTGAGACAGCGATAAGCGCGACCACACGCGGAGCCGCAACATGATTGAGATGGAAAACCTTACGAAGGACTACGGCCGGATTTCGGCGATCAGGGACGTGTCGTTTACGGTCGACCGGGGTGAGATACTCGGTTTTCTCGGTCCCAATGGCGCCGGCAAAACCACGACCATGCGCATCCTCACGTGCTTCATACCCGCGACCAGCGGGACGGCCCGCGTGGCGGGCTATGACGTCTTTACGCAATCGCTCGAGGTGCGCAGGCGAATCGGTTATTTGCCCGAAGTAAACATGATATGCGATACCGTGGCGATCATAAACGAAGGCCGAATCGTGGCGAAAGACTCGATAAGCCGCCTGGGGGTGGAACCGCGGATGCGGATTTACCTGACCGTGGGCGAAGCGCCGAAGGGTTCGGCGGAGACAAAGAGCGCGTGATGGAGATAGAAGAAACGCGGGTTTCGGATTGGCTGGAGAAATTCTGACGCCGGCTCCGACGGCGGGCTATACGGGCCACACCGAGCGGCCGAGAACCTCCGGACGCACGAAGATGTAGTCGTAGAATATTCGCAGCCGCGAGTCCGTTATCGGAAAGGTCGTATGGTAAAGCTCGGCCAATTCGCTGAGGTAGCGATAATCCATCGGCTTATTCAGCGTTTTTCGGCGAGTGAATATTTCGACAAGGTCCGGTGTCGGAATAAGGCATAGATACGCGAAGACGTTCGATTGATATTCCATCTCCCCCAGCTGCCACTTGTCCTTCATCTTCGTGAAAAAGTGGTTCGTCTTGTCGTGCAGGAAGAAGTGGCCCAACTCGCAAAACGCCACAAAAGTTCTTTCCTTTTCCGGCAGCCGTGAGCTTATGCACACATATGGATTGTCGTTGTACCACGTGAAAATGCCCTTGAGTTCGCTCAGCAGCGGCCTTTCCTTCACATAGATGTCGTGTTTCCTGCAGATCCGCTTGAAATCACCGTATCCGAGCGGCCGCTGATTGAAACCAAAATCGGTTTCCTTCCCAATCTTTTCCAAGGTATCGTACAACGCAACCTCCCCTCCGGGCCGGCCCTTCTTAATCCTTCAATGAGCCGTCCGGATTCCTTCGCTCGCTGTCGATCGTCTTTACTTCTCGATAAAACTCGGCAAGCTCTTTCTTGGATAGCGCCGAAAGGCTCCCAAGCCCTTCTTTCTCGAACATCGGGGCAAAAGCGTGATCGCGAAGGATCGCCAGCTCGCGTCCGGACGCCTTGATTCCCTTTCCGAAGAATCCTTTGCCCTCGCCCTCTATATCATCAAAAGCCGACAGGCTCATCTTTAGCTCATGCGCGATCTTGTGAAGCAGCAGAAAGCGCGGCAGCTTCAGATCGTTTTCGATGTTGCTCAGAAAACTTTGGCTCACGCCGATCCGTTGCGCCAACTCGTTGGCTTTCATGCTAATGTCAAGGCGACGCTTTCTGATTATTTTACCGATAGACATACTATCCCTCCCAATGTACCCAGTCAAATGTATTATAGCACATTTTTCGCAAAAAACAACCGGAAAGCCAAACAGCGTCGCAAAAACAACCCGTCGCCTCGAGAAAAAAGCTGCGCAAAGCGCGGATGATACATCCTAACTCGTTAGTCCATTGTTGGTTACAACTTTTCGCCTTTCGTCTGCCGGGTGGCATACGGGCCGGCAAGGCTGATGCCGGCCCCACCGGCGCCACACCGTATCAGCTATTCTTCAACCGATGGTATCTTAATCGCTCGGTAAAGAGTAGCCTCGCCTCGCCTTATGTAGAAGCTGACCCATTGTCCCGCCTCAAGCTCGGCCACGATTTTTTTGAATTCCTCAACGCTGCCGACATCCTGCATGTTTATCTCCAAAATTGTGTCGCCTTCCGAGAGGCCCCCTACATCCGCGGGGCCGTCGATTTTAATTTTGGTGACGTAGACACCTTTTTCACCCGGCTGCGCGAGCTGCTCCGGAATTTTGTCGACCGTCAGCCCGATGAGGTTTTCCTTCTTTTCGGGCTTTTGGGCAGCGGCGATCTGCTCGGGGAACTTCATCAGTTCGACGGTGAGTTTTTTCTCTTTGCCCTTGCGAAGCAGCGTGACGCGGACCTTGTCGCCGGGACGTTTGTGTGAGATAACGTCCTGGAGTTGCTTGGAGCCGTCGACCCTCTGTCCGTCGACTTCGCGTATTATGTCACCGTGTCGGATCCCGGCCTCCTTAGCGGGCGTATCCGAAAACACCTCGCGCACAAGCGCTCCCTTCATGTCGGGCGCTTTCAGCGCCGCCGCGAGCCCCTCGTCGAGGTTATCTATGCCGACGCCGAGGAATCCGCGGATCACCTCGCCGTGCTCGATAAGCTGGTCGTAGACCTCTTTGGCCATTTTAATAGGGATGGCGAAGCCGATGTTTTGACCGGCGGTATTGATAAAGGTGTTTATGCCTATTACTTCTCCATCGATGTTCAGGAGCGGGCCGCCGGAGTTGCCTTGATTGATTGACGCGTCGGTCTGAATGAAGTTCTGATATCGGACGTCGCGCAACGGGCCGCCGAAACCAGAGCGTCTCAATCCGCTGATCACGCCCACGGTCACCGTTTTCTCAATGCCTAGCGGGTCGCCGATGGCGATCGCCCATTGGCCGACCTTCAGCTTGGAGGAGTCCCCCAGCTTTGCCTCCTGCAACGGTTCATCCGGGTCTATCTTGACGACTGCCAGGTCGGTAGCTTTGTCCCGGCCGACGACAGTGCCGTCGTATATCTTGCCTCTATCGCCGTCGCCATCGGCTATCTTGACTTTGAGTCCTTCCGAGTTTTCGACAAGATGATTGTTGGTGAGGATATAACCTTCCTTGTCTATGATTACTCCGGATCCCGTCGCATGGGCGCGGAATTTTTCGGGGTCCATCCCTGGATTCGGGAACATCTTGAAGAATTGGTCCTTGTCCATTTTCTCTTTCAACTCTTTGAGCGGACGCCGTTCCGACGTCAGATGCACGACGCTCGGCTTGACGCTCTCGGCTATCGCAACGAACGAATTCTCGAACTCGCGCAGCACTTTGCTCGCTTCGGCCCGGCATTGCGCCGGAGACGCCGCCGCAAGCGCGAGACCCAGGATCAAGACAACAACAGGAGTCAACCTCTGTAATTTCGTCATGTTCTCATTCTCCTTTTTTTCTCCGTTCGGCTTTTCCTCTTGGAGGATCTGCCGGAATCCGAATCGGCGGGCGCCTCGGCCCGTCGGCCTGCATCGATTACCTCTTCTATTTTCCTGCAGATATCGCGTTTTGGCAAGGGGTCCTCTATCTTGTTGCCTTCGCGATCGACAACATAGAAGGCGTCGCGCGCTTGGCGTCCGTCGGTGGCTATCCTGGCGACCGAGATGTCCAACCCAAGCTCGAAGAGAGTCGAGGCAATGTCGTAGAGCAGCCCGATCCTGTCGGGCGCCTCGATGTCTATGACCGTGTGCGTGGAGGAGACGCCGTTGTCAAAGAAGACGCCCCGGCGCAGCGAGGACATAGTTTTCTGGGCTGCGAGCGGGCTTCGCTCGGCGCGGCGGATGAGTCTTGCCACGTCCCTTTCGCCCCTCAGCGCCTTCCTCAGGTTTTCCTTGACCACGGCCCATTTCGTCGAAGTGAGAGGGCCGTCGGTCCTTCCGTCGATCACGTGAAAACTGTCGATCGCGACTCCGTCGGACCTCGTGAAAGCCGCCGCCTCGAGCACACTCACCTGCTGCGAGGCGAAGGAGCCGACGATTTCGGCGAACAGGCCGGGCCTGTCCTTTGTGCATACGGTTATGTGCGAGAGCGAGTAATTGGGGGCGGGCGCCCACTTCAGCGCCGATCTGCGATTTCGCAATGATGCGGCCATTTGAATGTGTTCGGCGATTTCCCTCGCCGAAAAGGATGCGAAATAGCGGGGAGACATCCCCCTGAGATGCTCCTCCACGGCGGAAGGATCGCCCTTTTTGAGGTATTCGCATATTGCCCCCGCCTTGGGCGTGTCCCAGCAGTCGATTTCTTGTTCCTCGGATGAGGCGGGCTTATCGAGCGCCTGTCTTGCGCGGCCGTAAAGCTGAAACAGGAGCGCGGATATCCAATCGCTCCATGCGCCTTTCCTCACGGCCCTGAGGTCGGCGTAGGTCAGCAGATAGAGCATGTTGAGGTTTTCCACCGAACTCGCCTCGAACGCGAACCGGCGGATGATCTCGGGGTCGTCCGGGTCTCGATAACGACTCAGGTGCGTCATTTTCGTGTGATCTCGAACCAGAAACACGAGCGCGTCCGTCTGCTCCGTATTCAACGCCAGCCGCTCGCCCACATTCTTCGCTATGCGGGCGCCCGCCTCGGCGTGCAATTCATCCTCGGCCTTGCCAAGATCGTGAAGAAGCACGGCAAGCGAAAGGATCGCAAGCGCTTTGATTTCCGATAAGGCCCTCTTGATGGCGTCCGATCCCGGTTCGCTCAGACGAGGTATCTCCGCGAGGTTTTCGAGCGCCCGCAGGGTATGTTCGCTTACCGGGTGCTGATGAAAATGGTGATATCGCACGACGTTTCTGATTGACGCAAACTCCGGCAGATACCGATCCAAAATGCCGATATCGCTCATCAGTCTTACGCTGGAGCCCACGCGTAACGGATCGGAGAGGATAGCCATGAAGTAGTCACGCGCCACCGGATCTTCACGGAACCGGTCGTCTATAAGCTCAAGGTTTGCCTTCATGCTTTGCAGCGCGCTCTCGCTCAATGCAAACCCGCGCTTTTGCGAATACCAGATGATCTCCATCAGTCTGGCCGGGTTTTGCCGGAGCCAGTTCATATCCTTCGCAGGCAGATATACATGCCGGTGGGCGATTCGCAGGCCGCGCTCGGTCTTGCCGCCCCGCGGAACGGCGGGCAGTGCGCGGCGCGCGCCGGAGACGCCGGCCAGGTGAAGCATCTCCTCATAGAACATGCGGAGTTCGTGGGCGTGCACGTAGTAGTCCTGCATGAACAACTCCACCTCGAGGGCTCCGCGCGAGGCGCGGTAACCGAACGCCCGCGCGATCCGCTCCTGCCGATTCAGCGTGAGCGCGTCGTCGTACGGGCCGTCTTCGAAGTATATCTGGTTTCGCACGCGCCACATGAAATCCAGCGCCCTTTCCAGTCTGAGAAACTGCTCGTCCGTGAGCAGGTCGGTGTCGAAAAGTTCACGGGGCGATTTGACCCCGAACCGTGTGAGCGCGATCCAAACACCGGTGTGGTAGTCGCGGAGTCCGCCGGCCGTGTGCTTGACGTTCGGAGCCGCGTGATATACCTCGTCGCCGCTCTCCCTGCAGGCGCGGGCGCGCTTCCTTTTCATTCGCCGGATGAATCGCTTTGCTCCCTCGGAATCTA
>CBFDAY010000080.1:0-9714 GCA_965602895.1 uncultured bacterium | reverse complement strand
CACCACCGAGTTGCCTGAAGGCGTCCCCGACGGCGAGGAAGTCCTTGGAGGCGCGAAACACGGCCGCAACGACTTCGGCAATCTCGGCTACGGCGGTCCGTGTCCTCCGCCAGGCCCGGCGCACCGCTATTTCTTCAAGCTCTACGCGATCGACACCGAGCCTCCGCTCGGAGCCGGTGCGACGAAAGCCGATGTGATGGCGGCTATCGAGGGGCACATTCTCGCCGAGGGCCGGCTGATGGGCCGCTACGGCAGATAGTTTTCCCCGGATCGAGATTCAAGGTCACAAGCCGACAACTTAGTATGGGCTCCATAGCCCCGGCTCATATTTGATAGGTTTGATTAAATCAATGGAGGAGTTTGCCTGCTACAATGAATGAGAATAAGGCGTTTCAGGATTTGGTGCCGAAAGGTTCGCCCCGCCGATATTGTTACGGCTGCGGCGCTGACAATGAGCAGGGCCTCAACATAAAAAGCTACTGGGAAGGCGACGAAGGTGTCTGCCGCTGGAAGCCAAAGCCGCACCATTCATCCGGCCCGCCCGGCTCGCTCAACGGTGGCGTGGCTGCAACGCTCATCGATTGTCACAGTGTTTACACGGCGGTCGCAACCGCGTACAGGCTGGAAGGCCGCGAGATGGGCGCGGGCGAAGACATCGACTATGCGACAGTGAAGCTCACCGTCACGTATCTGAGGCCGACGCCGATGGACACCACACTGGAGCTCAGGTCGCGCATGGTCAAGAAGGGCAATCGCAGCATAACCGTCGAGACCGTGCTCGCCGCCGAGGGCGAGGAATGCGTGCGCGGCGAAGTCGTTGCGGTCCGCATGACCCCCAAGCCGGAATAGGCGCGACTGCACCCAACGCTGGGACTATCGGCATTTGCGGTTCTCTCCAGGGGACCCGGATATACGACGTGAAGGGTAAGAGAATCGACAGGCGAAGGCTTTTGCATGTCCTCTTTTTTCGCCGTTCTTTTTCCTGAGAGCGCCTATTCTCCGTCCCCATATTAAAATATCAAGTTGGCGGGTGCTACAGTCCATTGCGGTTGAGGAAGCCTCGGACGGCACCCACGAGGTCCACGGGTTGTTTCTCGAAGGCGTCGCGCATGAAGATGTTTTGCACGGCGGAGCGCTCGACAAGCACCAGGGCGATCTCTCCGAGCTTTTTCGGAATGAGATAGAACCTCTTGCTCCATTCGTTGGCTTCGCCGATCATGTAGCCCTCTTGCAGCTCGCCGTCGCTGAAGATGATCTCGACGGGGCGTCCGCTGGAGGCTCGAGTTGAAGCAAAAAGGCGATCTACCGAAAAGCGCGACTTTTTTCGGACAAAGAAGACAGCTTTGAGTTCGGAGAACCCGATAACCATCCTCGCGTCCATAGATGGAGCGTCTTTGGGCAGGAACTCGAATGTGGGACTGTCTATATCCCACGAAACAAGTACGCCCCTGATGGATCTGCCGTCGGTGAAGCGCACTATCGTCTGCCGCTGGACGTCGGAACATCGGTAGAGGAACGTGAAATCGCCGATCGAAAGGATGTCCTTGTCGCCGATTTCTTTGCGGCGTGTATAGGCGACGTCGTTGACAAGTATTTCGTTGTTGTGAAGAGGTTGAACAAAGACAACCGTGCCGGCCTCGGTGCGGGCGGTGGTTATCTTGGCGTGCCAGTCGGCCATAGAATCGTGTGAAAGCGCTATATCGGCCTTCCTGTTACTCCCGACGGTGAGCGAATTTGCGGCCTTGAATTTTCCCATCCGCTTCAGGTTCACGGACTTCATCTTTTTCCCCGTGGGATTCTTGAGGACCTCGAGCGAACCCACGAGTTCGGTCATGCCGAATATGTACCTGCGTATCAGATAAAAAAGGACCCAGACGCCGGCAAGCACAAGCAGCCCTTTGGCGAGTTTCAATGCATATCCCTTCGCCACAGCAAAAACTCTGGAAAGCTGCTCGTACGCGGCCGCGGTCTCGAGCTCGCGCTTGCCCCAGCGCGACGCGCCCTTCTTAGCATAGAGTTTTACGGGTATGCTGTCGGGATATATTTTCACTCCATTTTCGGAGGAGACGAAACTTATCATCCCCTTCATCTCCCACCCGTCGTCCAACTCGAGGCCTTCGGCCGCTGCGAGGAAAAGGTCGGCGAACAGCTTGCCGTCGGCGATTCGATACTCAGGCTCGAACACAAGCCCTCGGGGAAGCTTGAGGCTGGACTTCATGCGGATCGAATCGATGGTAAGATTTCGGGTCGGCGTAAGCGGCGCAGTTACGCGATATTGCCCGCGCGCCGTTATGGGGCCGAAAAGCAGCCTGGTCTTCGGGGGTGACGCCCTTGTCTCCCGAGTCAGCTCGACGCGTTCCCCCATCGCCATCGCCCTTTGCGTAGCGGCCTTTGTTTTGCGTGATTCGCGGTAGCCGGCTGCGATGGCCTCGTCGAATGCGACGGCGGGCTGCTGTATCTTCTTTATCTGCGCCTGGACTTTTCCCTCCAGGCTCAGCTGCGGCGGCGAGATCACCAGCAGCTTGTCCGAGGGCAGGACGAGACTTATCCTGCAAATGTATTGCCCCGGCCTGTCGGGGAACATAAGGCGCAGATCCTGCTCCCATGGCGATACCCTGCATACGATCTCCGACGGGAATACCGGGATGGCCTCCGAATATGGCTTGCCGCCCTGGGCGGTGACCTCGGCGACGACGGAAAAGGTTGTGCCCATTACGGCCTCGGTGCTCGGAGTAAATCGAATGCGGACATCCCTTTCGAGATCCGGGGACAGCAGCGTCCCCAGGTTGCCCGCGAGAAGCTCGACGGACAATTTCATCTTCGAGCGGCTTATCCAGTCGATGAACCACTGGACATCCGAGTCGACCTCCGGCTCTATAGGGGCTTCGAACTCGAACCAGCTACGGTCGGGAAGCTCTCCCGTATGCTGCTGCTTCAGGGAGGTGAATGTAATAACGTTGGAAATGTCCTTCGGAGGGTTGTTTTTGTCGTCGCTGAGCCACATCAGAATCCGCGTATTGTCAGGGTCTTCTTCATAGAATTGACGCATCTCGCGCAGCCCGCGTTCCATGCCGCCGGGAAGATTTGTGGAATACTCCGTCGCCTCGAGTTCGTCTACTACGGAGATGATCCTTGCGATATCATAAGAACTCCTTATTCGGGAACGCTCAACCAAGTGGGCCGATTCGCCGAACGTGATTAGTGTTACCCTGTCTCCAATCTGGGCCGAGGAGGCGAATTGCTGGGCCTGGCCCTTGGCCTCGTCAAAAAGGTCGTGCATGCTGGTACTAATATCGATGATAACTACAAGCTCGCGGCTTTGCTGGGCGCATGCGTGGCCGGTGGAGGCGAGTATGAAAAGAGGAAATAAGACGAGAATGAAGGCCGTGCGGAGAGTCATCTTTATCGTGCACACCGCCATCTTGGTTCTCCATGTGGCATTTCAAGATGCGCCGACACTCCCACACGCCTACACGCCTCGGTAAACAGGCATTCCTTTTCGGGAGACCGGCAGCGCAGGATTATGCAAGATTTCCCTGAAATTGACAATTTAACAATATTATTTCATTAGAATGATACCATTAGCCATAGCAGAATGTCAACCTTCAGCCGGCTGACCACAGGCGGCATCGCCGGAGCCGCTCGAGGCGCCGAAAACCTATTCAGTGCGGATAGTTATAAAGCTCCAGAACCATGGAGGGAAGGCCGATAACATGTTCCCGAGACCACTCGGCGATCTTCAGATGCATGGGCAGGATTGCGACCATCCAAGTGTTCTTGCACAATTAAAATTGAAAAAGCATGGGCTTTGTGATAGATTATTGTAGTTTGGGAAGACATTTTGTTCTATGGCTGATCCATTTAGGTTATGACAACGGGGGTAAGCCTCCCTTGCGCTATCGTGCGGTTTGCTGACGTTTTCGCCGAATTCGGCACTTACACTTGGGGGCATTCGCCATAACGCTATTTTGGAAAACCTGTCACCAAATTAATTGAGGATGTCTCCGGATGAAATACTATACCTGTGACAGATGTGGGGCCAGGATAGAGCGTGACGATTTGAGATATGTGCTCAAGATGAGCATATTCGCGGCTTATGACACGCTGAAAATCGGGCTGGCAGACCTCGCAGAGGATTACGAGGAAGAGATTAAGAAGATTGTTGAAGAGATGAAGAATATGGATCCAAAACAGCTTGAGGAAGATGTATTCAAAGAATTGAATTTTGACCTTTGCAGACCGTGCCAGCAAAAGTTTATCAAAAATCCGCTTGGAAAACGAAACAATCAAGGGGAACCGTCTTCGGAGCTTCCCTCATTCGATGTCGATGAGTTTCTTCGCCGGCTCAAAGACGAATGAACTGCCTTAACGGCTCGATTCGGACTGCTTTGCCCGAATCAGGAGATTTTGGAAAATGCCTCGAAGCGCATTGATAGTAATGGATATGCTGGTGGATTTCATTGACAAAAAGGGAACGCTCTATTGCGGCCCGAGGGCTGAGAAGATGGTCCCATTCATTAAAGAGAAAATCAATGAAGCCAGGGCGACAGGAGAGCAGGTTATCTATATCACGGACAGTCACAGGCCAAATGACAAGGAATTTCAGTTGTTCCCGAAACACTGCGTCACCGGGACGCCGGGAGCCGAGGTGATTCCCGAATTGAAACCAAGACGCGGTGATATTATCGTGCGTAAGCCCACGCTCTCGTCTTTTTACAGGACCCGTTTGGAAAATATTCTAAAGAAGAACAGGATAAAACACGTGACCGTAACGGGGGTATGCACGTCAATTTGCGTTATGGACGCGGTCGGCGACCTTAGCAACCGGGGCTATTCCGTAACAGTCTTCAAGAATGGGGTTGCGGACTTCGACCAGAAGTTCCACCGATTCGCTCTGCAGCGAATGGAAAAAACCTACGGGGCGGAGGTGGTTTAGGGACCGTCACAGACGCTGGATTTGCGCTTTTTAATCGAAAGCCCGTCGATCCGTTTCGCGGATCAAATCAACGGAACAGTAACGGGCCTCTGTGGACCATATTACTACTGGGAGCATGAAATACATCGCACTTTTTTCATCCTGAACCCTTCGCTGCGCTCAGAATGACAACTATTATCTGCGCCGAACAGTAGGAACCAATGCGCGATTTCAAGCTAATAGATTCAAAAAAGGTCTTTAAGGGACGAGTTGTCGATCTGTCGGTGGAAACCGTTTTACTGCCGGGCGGAACCAAGGCAACACGCGAAGTCGTCCGCCATCCGGGCGCAGCGGCAATAGTGCCTATGATATCGCCCACCGAGTTGATATTGATAAAGCAGTTTCGCTATTGTGCCCAGAAGGAGTTATGGGAGATCCCGGCCGGGACACTCGAGCCGGGCGAGACGCCCCTGGAATGCGCCGAAAGGGAATTGATCGAGGAAACCGGTTACCGGGCGGGCAAAATGAGGCCGTTGGGCGGTTTTTATACATCTCCCGGCTTTTGCACCGAATTTCTGCATCTGTTCCTCGCGACCGAGCTTGAGCCATGTAAGGCCGATTGCGATGAGGACGAACAGCTCGTGGTACACAGGCTCTCTCTTGAAGAGGCATTCGGCAAAATAGAAAACGGCGAAATTGTCGACGCCAAAACCATAGTGGGGCTCCTGAAAATCAGCAGCATGAGCCCCGAGATTATGTAAACCTGAAATTTCACGGCAGGAGGATGACATGAGCAAATTCGAAGTAAAGGATGTGCGCAACTTGGGCTTGATAGGCCACGGGGGAACCGGGAAAACATCCCTCGTGGAACACATGCTGCATAAAACAGGCATGACCGGTCGGGCTGGATCGATCGATGCCGGCAATACGATCGGCGACTACCTCGAAGAAGAAATCGCAAGGAAATTCACTATCGCGCTCAAGTTGATGCATATGGATTGGAAGAATTCTCGCATTTATATCGTCGACAATCCCGGCTACGCCGACTTTATCGCCGAAATGATTGCATCACTCTCGGTGCTTGACAGTGCAATACTACTGGTCGACGGAACCGCGGGCATCGAAGTCGGGACCATCAGCGCCTGGCGCTGCTGCGAAGAAAATGATCTCCCGCGCGCGATCTTTGTCAACAAACTCGATAAAGAAAACAGCGACTTCTATGGTGTGTTTGCTTCTCTCCAGAGCAACTTCGGTTCCTCCTGCATCCCTTTCGCGATCCCCGTCGGCGAGGCGGCCGAACTCAAGGGCACGGTCGGCATATGGAATACAGACGACGAGTCACAAGTACCCGAAGAGGTGCGCGATCAATTCTCCGAGTACAGGGAGAAGCTGATTGAGGCGGCCGCGGAGACCGATGATGATCTCACCGAGAAATATCTCGAAGAGGGGACTCTCTCCAACGAAGAAATCGCCGGCGGCCTGAGAGTCGGCATCGCCTCGGGTGACATCGTACCCGTTCTCTGCGGAGCCGCCACGGCCGATATCGGAACCAAGGAATTGCTCGATTTTATCAGCGACTGTCTGCCCTCGCCCCTGGACGCAGCACAACGCACGGCGAAGAGCAAAGATGGCGAGGAAGTTGATCTCAAAGCCGATTCCTCGGCGCCTCTTGCCGCCCATGTGTTCAAAATAATGACCGATCCGTACATAGGTCAGCTCACCTATTTCCGGGTGTTTTCCGGCGCCGTAAATGCCGATCAGGGCTTTTACAATGCCAATGAAGGCGTTCACGAGCGCATAGGAAGCCTTCTCTTAATGCAGGGTAAGGAACAGGTGAGCGTCGCCTCGGTCGGACCGGGCGAGATCGCGGCCGTGCCCAAGCTGAAGTCCACTTCGGCCGGGGACACGCTCTGCAACGAAAAACAACCGCTTTTCTTTAACAAAATAGAGTTCCCCGAGCCGATGGTGCGGCTGTCGGTCACGCCGAGGTCGAGGGCCGATGAGGATCGCATTATGAACGCGCTCAAGCGCATCTCAGAGGATGATCCGACATTCAGGGCCTATCGCAACAAAGAGACCAGAGAGGAAATTATCGCCGGCATGGGCGATCTGCACTTGAGCGTCATCATGGATCGCCTGAAGAACAAATTCAATGTCTCGGCCGATACTTCGCTTCCGACGGTCGCCTACAAGGAAACAATCAAGGGCGCCACTACGGCTCGCTATCGCCACAAAAAACAGTCCGGCGGCAGGGGACAGTTCGGCGAAGTCGAAATTGAGATAAGCCCGAGGGAGCGAGGCGAGGGCCTCGAGTTCAAGGACAATATCGTCGGCGGCGTGATCTCGAAAAACTTCATTCCCGCCGTTAGAAAAGGCGCCACCGAAGCGCTGCAAAAGGGCGTCATCGCCGGCTATCCCGTTGTCGACGTAAAAGTCCGGCTCTTTGACGGTAAGATGCACACGGTCGATTCCTCGGATATGGCCTTCCAGATCGCCGGCTCGATGGCGCTCAAAAAGGCCGCGTCACAAGTGGAAATGGGATTGCTTGAACCGATTATGGAGGCGGCGGTCGTGGTCCCGGACGAGTTCATGGGAGACATCAGCGGCGACTTCAACTCCAAGCGGGGACGTGTCCTGGGAATGGAACCCGGCCCACACGGCCAAATCATCCGCGTGGTCGTGCCCGAGGCCGAGATGCTCAACTACTCCGCCGAACTTCGTTCCATAACCGGCGGCCGCGGCACCTTTACCATGAAATTCTACCATTACGAGGAAGTTCCCGCCCATATAGCCCAGAAACTGATAGAAGAAGCGCGGAGAGAAAAAGAAGAAGCGGATAAATAAGCAAGCGCGGGATTTCGCAGAAAACACTCAAGGAGTTCGATCCGGGCCGATTGCGCCAGGATCGTAATCGTGTGTGGGCAGTCTCGGGTCAATCGTCGGGTGGTTAAGCGCTGACAATTCGGCCCGTTGCCCTCGCATGCTCATATATGGTTGATGAATGATCTTGCGGTAATATTCATTGCCTCGTTCGGCATCGGCTTCAGCGGGGCCGTCATGCCCGGACCGCTGCTGGCGCTCACTCTCAAAGAATCGCTCAATCGCGGCAAGCTCGCGGCTTTGTGGCTTTCCAGCGGCCATTCCCTCTGCGAGCTGATCATAGTGGGCGCGCTGGTAGGCGGTGTGAGCCGACTGATTTCGGTCGATAAGATTGTCGGACCGGTCGGGATAATAGGGGGCGGGATCCTCATTTGGATGGCCTGGGGCGCTTTTGGGCAGGCCGGAACGATCGCCGAACCGGCCGCCGATGATTCCGGCTCGCCCTCACGGGTCCGCAGCCTGATCTTCGGCGGGGCCGCGGTCACGATATCAAATCCTTACTGGCTGCTTTGGTGGCTGACGGTCGGCATCGCGCTCGTTCTGAGCGCGACACGGGCAGGTATCGCCGGCGTCATCTCATTTTATATCGGGCATATCTTATCTGATTTCGTGTGGTTCGGCTTTGTCGGATTCCTTGTCGGCCGGCGGAGGCAGATGCTGAATGCCGGGCTGTATCGTCACATCATCCAGGCGTGCGCATGCTTTTTGTTCGGTTTCGGCCTCCTATTTGCCCTATACGGCGGTCGCCTTGTACACTCCACTCTGATGGAGTGAGACTGCGTGGCTGTTCCAAGATGTTTCTACGCAGTTATTTCCATCCCGGCATTTGGCTTGACAAAGATTTCGCAGATAGGTATAATCACTCAGAATTTTTATGTTTACGGTTTTCCAAAGGCCAAACTGCCGAGGGAAAGGCTTATTTAACTGCCGCATCGTTATGAATAGAGATCCTTGGCGCCCCCATCATGCTTTCCATGTTGGGTTGACGGAGCTAAAAAGGGTTGGGAGGAAAAGATGAGGTCTCGTCTTAGAATCGCATCGGTTACTATTGCCCTTCTTGTTGTTTTCTTTTTTGCTATGTCTGGAGCGGAAAAAGCGCCGGAGGCCGCGACACAGATATCAAAGGTGGCCATTCCTCTCTCCGCCCAGCCATACAAAGAGGGCGAGTTGCTCGTCAAGTTCAGGGAGGGAGTGCCCGGGACCGCCTCCGCCCAAGCCCGTTCCATGGTTGGGGCCACACTCTCAAAAGACTTGAGAAACGGAATGGAACTTATCAAGCTTCCTGCAGGTATGTCTATCTCGGAAGGGATTTCTCTTTTTAAGAGCAACCCTGCGGTTTTGAGCGCATTGCCAAACTATACAAGGACGGCAAATCAGACAACGCCGAATGATCCTTCTTATTCATTCCTCTGGGGAATGAATAATACCGGGCAGACCGGCGGCACAATCGACGCGGACATAGATGCTCCCGAAGCCTGGGATTTCACAACCGGCAGCTCCAACATAATAATTGCTGTTGTGGATTCAGGAGTGGACTACACGCATCCCGATCTGCTCCCCAATATCTGGCAAAACCCATTTGAGATACCCAATGGGATCGATGATGATGGAAACGGTTATATCGACGACA
This sequence comes from uncultured bacterium, assembly GCA_965602895.1. GTDB lineage: Bacteria > Abyssobacteria > SURF-5 > SURF-5 > SURF-5 > CBDUSG01. The sequence continues at coordinate 289 of CBFDAY010000080.1, read as the reverse complement.
TAGTCGGTATCGATACCGTTAACGACGATTCTGACCCAATGGACGATTTCGGCCACGGCACACATGTGGCGGGTACGATCGGCGCCGTGGGCAACAATACCATCGGCGTAGCCGGAGTCAATTGGGATGTTCAGATAATGGCCTTGAAGTTTTTGAATGACGAAGGTAGCGGGTCTGTCGCCGACGAAATTGAGGCATTGAATTACCTGGCCGACATGGCCGATCGCCTTCAAACGGCAGGCCGTCCGGAAAGGATCGTGGCGGCGAACGCATCATTCGGCGGCTTTTT
>CBFDAY010000079.1:0-9725 GCA_965602895.1 uncultured bacterium | reverse complement strand
AAATCATTTTTAACGTTGACAAAGACAAGGTAGATCCCCATGGGACGGTTCCGGGGAAAGGTCGAATCGAGGACATCCGGGGAACGGCGGAGATAAAAAAGGCCGGCTGGTCGTATTTTACAAAAGCGATGAAGGGCATGCCCGTTTATCCGGGCGACGAAATACGCACCGGACCGGGCTCGAAAGTGATCGTCACGCTTGAGACAACCGCCGTGAACGGCATCAGTGAAAACTCGCAGTTTGTGCTGGAGAGCCTCGAAAAGAATCCCGACACCAAAATGGGGGATATAAAGGTGGGCCTGCCGAGCGGAGAGCTTTGGTCCGAAGTCGGCAGGTTGAAGACGAAGGACTCCAGGTTCCGCGTGGAGACGCCCACCGCTGTCACCGGCGTGCGTGGGACGGTTTTCCACTTGGAGGTAGATAAAGAGACGGCCGAAACAAGCGTCTCCGTGCTTGCGGGAAAGGTCGGTGTCAGCTCCATGATGGCGCCCGCCAAAGAAATTGTTCTCGGCAAGAGGGAGGCCCTGTCCATCAGGCGTGGAGCGGAGCCGAAACGGCTCGATCCGGCGAAACTTGGTCGGCTTATCGTTGAAATTGTGAAGAAATGGACGAATGAATCGGCGTACTTCAAGTCGGTGACCGCCTTGGCCGGAATCGGTCAGATAGAAGAGATTCGGGTCCCATCCGGCATCTCCGAGGATAGGAAACAAAAAATATATGACGCCATACAGGCCGGTTGGGAGAAGGCCTCTGAGGACCTGTTCCAGGTCGACAAGGCCCTCAAGATGTTCTATCTCGATTTCGGACGCTTCCCCTCTCTTGAAGAAGGCGGCCTGAATGCCCTGGCCGACAGCACGGGCACGCCCCAATGGAACGGGCCGTATATCGAGGATGAATTCCTGGTTGACCACTACGGAGTTCCTTACGCTTACAAAGTGCTCCGTGGTGTTCACGGCAATGTCTATGCGGAAGTTACCACGTTTGGATATGACAAGAAGCCCGGAACCAGCGACGACCGCAGGAAAATGGTTCTCGAAGAGGATGCGCGTCGCTGGGAAGATAGAAAGAGTTATCGTTGACGCCTGCGATTCCGAAACCCGGGCTGAAGCGATTCGGCAAGCTGGGGACGAAATCGATAGACATGCTCGCGCTGGCTGCGGCGCTGTCGTGGATAGGCGCGATGGTATCCCTCTCATGGTGGGCCACGGAGTCATCGGTAATCGTGTGGCTTGTGCGCGGCGGTGGGGGCGCCATCTTTATATATATCGTGATATTTTTGATACTTCACGCCGTCGTTCTGAAGCCGCGCGCCATAGGTGGCGCTTCGGAATTCAAAGATAAGGGCCGGGCCATGAAACAACAGACTGAGCCGCCGCTCAAGCATGATGAGCGCGGCGAAGCGAAAGCAGGGAAGGCTCCGGGCGATGTCACTTAGCAATTGCAAAAGATGCGGCAATCTCTTCTCACGGGTCAGTCAGCCCGTCTGCCCCGAGTGCATCCGGAAAGAAGACAAACAACTGGAACAGGCCACTGATTGGATACGCGATAATTCGGGGCAAACAATCAACGCCCTTAGCGAGGCCACCGGCATCGAACTGCCGAACATACTTAAATGGGTCCGCCAAAAGCGCATAACGCTGGCCGACAAGTCCTATGTCGTCTGCTGCAAGAGGTGTGGCGAGGTAGTATTCAACGGAACCCTTTGCGATCGGTGCAAGCTGTCCCTGTCGCACGACCTCAGCGAGGAGATAAGGACAATCAAAGAGAGCGAACCCTCCGATATCGAAGAAGAGAATCAGGGCATGTACTACAAGCGCGCAGACCGCGAAAAGCGGAGATTCTGATTCGCCGGCCCTTGCTGTTCTCTCCCTCACCCCGGTCGCAACCGAGACACTCTCCTAGAAATCTTCGTATAGCGCCCTTGTCTCCGGGCTCATCGATTCAAGCCGCTCGCGGGCGACCTCGGGTGGAAGGGCTTCCACCGAGCCGTCGGAATTCTGCACCATAACCCCGCTTTCGGCAATCATTTTGTAGCGTCTCTTACGTTCTTCCTTATCGGGCGAACACACGAGGGAGCAATTGCCGCACGTCGTGTAGAGCTTTTTCTCCATCAACACGTGGGGGTGGCCGCCCTCCATATCCGGCCACTGGCCGTATGCCTCCATCGCACGCGCCATCACCGGCATGAAGTCATCATCATCCTTGGGTATGGCGAATCTGCCGGGTGACCAGGTGGACCATTTTCCCGACGGATGCAATCCGGTAAACCCTCCGCAGACAAATTGGCATCGGATGTAGCCGAGACGTTTCGAGTAGCTGAACTCGGTTCCTCCAAGCGTTACCCGCGTCTCTTCCTCGGGATCCATCATGCCCGACGCGCACGAGGCCATGCACAGGCGGCAGTCGTCACAGTAGTTCTCTTCCTGCGGGATGGGGTCGGTCGGCTCGAGTTCGGCCGTGGTAACGACCGCGCCCAAGGCTATCGCGGCGCCTTCATTCTTGGTGAGCACATTGCCCGAAAGGCCGAAAAAGCCGACGCCAGAGCATACGGCGAGGTACCTCAGCGAGATGTCGGGCAACATGTCCAGGGCCCCGCGGGGAGAATCCTCCCTGTAAACCTCGTTAGAGGCGACGGGGACCGAGTCGTATCCCTTTTGCCGCAGGAAATTGGCCAGGTGAAGCGCCATTCCGCTGGCGAGGAAAGCCTTGCGGCTGGCTTCCTTCTCGTAAGGAAGCCTGTCCTTTTTCGCCAGGTAAGGCGCTATCGTGCTCTGGTCCAGCGGCAGGGCAAAGCTGACGGCGGACCTTGCGCCCTCAAGCACATAGGAGATGTCCGTGGAGGGCGGTCCTCCAGCGAGCGTCTCCACGGTGGCGACGCCGGCCGCGCACGCGCCGTCGCACATCAGAAAATCGACTACCGATTGGGTCAGACTATCCATTGTTCTCCTCCTGAATAACCGTATATCTTTTAGTATAAAATCATATCATATCCAGGGAATGTCTTTCACAGTCAGCCGGGGAGGTCCTCTTGTCTGCGGCGGCAGAAGGCGCCGTATCCGCATTTGTCGCAAGAGAGGATCGCACGCCGACTGTCCGCGCGGCGATCGAAATTCCCGACGGCAATTGCCCGGCCATCCTCGATGATACCATCTTGTATCTCACGCAGATCGTCCGGCGAGAAATTTTGCTCCACTTCCTCCCCTGTCGATAAATAGAAATTGCTGGTCAGGATTTCCTTCTCGCCGAGAACGGCCTCCATAGCGAGCCTGTAAATTCCGAGCTGGAGCCGGTGCTCCTCCTCATGAGGCGCACCGGTCTTGTAGTCCACTATCTTAATTGCATCTCCTTGCCGATGCATGCGGTCGACCTTCCCCTCGAACATAATCTGCAGCGAATCCGCCCTGACTCTCCAATGGAATTCCTTTTCCTCGTATAGAGTTTCCATTCGCGAAAGCGGGCTGTCCAGGTAATTCCCCAGCATCTCTCTGCCGGCGTTCGCAGTTCGCGGAGAACAGCTTGCCGAAAGACTCTGGAAAATCTTCAACGCATCCGCAGACGCTCCCGCCCTTTTCCTGCGATGATATTGCAAGAGCGTCCTATGGAGGAGGTCGCCGAGCGCAAGCGCGTCGACATGAAGATGCCGTTCCTCCAGCGATTCCTCGTGCGCCGACAGGGGCAGGTTGTAGATATATCGGAGGGCGTATTTCGCCGGGCATTGCCGGAACAAGGCCAGTCGCGAATAGCTCAGCGCGGTGATTTCGATTTGCTTGGTCGGCTCGGCAGGCGCAAGCGGGCGCTCGATCCGCCCGACGGCCTCGGTTGCCGCGAGCCGGATCTGTTCAACTCCCATGGCAGCGTCCGCATCGGCTTTGGGCGCGAAAGGTATCTCGGGCTCGGGAAACGCGTCGACCATCTCCGCCGAGCGAGAATCTTCGCCTGTAGCGAATTCTTCCATTCGACAGAAGAAATCCTCGTCGTCTTGAGAAGAAGGCGAAGTCAAATAAAGCAGCCGCTCGGCACGGGTCACGGCAACGTACATCAAGCGGTTTTCTTCGTGATAGCGCTTTTCCCTCAGTGTCGCCTCGATACTCACACCGTAACCGCCTTCGTATCTGACAAGCCGGTCGCCTTCGGGCATTTTCCGGGCATACAGGCCGAATTTTTCATCGTGCCCGAAGCTGTCGCTTCGGAACTTGAGCGGAAAGGCCCCTTTTTGGAGATTGACAATAAAAACGATTGGAAACTCCAGCCCCTTCGCCTGATGAACCGTCATTATCTGGACGGCATCGGGTCTCAGGTCGGTAGCGGGCGTCGCGTTGCCTGAGATGGTGGTTTCCATGTATGAAAGGAACTCCTCCAGGCTCGCTCCCGGGTGTCGCTCTTCGAAATGAGACGCCGTTTTGTAAAACATCGACACGTTTGAGAAACGCGATCCGCGAGGGCCTTCTATCGAGGCGAGATATTTAAGATAATCCGTGTGGTCGAGCATTTCGGAAACAAGCTCGCCGGTTGTGAGAGAGCATTTCCTGTTTGCGAGTTCGGCTATGGCCTCGATGAGCGACTGTAGTCTCCGCCCCACCCTCGGCTCCAGTTTGTCAAAGAACCCGTCCAATCTCATAAGGGTCTCGTAGATGCTTGAAGTAGCGGAGTCCCTTCCGCGGCTCAGCTCCTGGAGAGTGGCATCGCTCAAGCCTACCGCGGCACTCTGAAGGACGCGTACCATTGAGAGGTCGTCGAAGGGATTCGCTATCAGCCTCATGAGCGAGAGCAGGTCTTTCGTTTCGCGCAGATCGTAGAATCCGCTCCCGCCGACGGTGGCGAAAGGAATGCCTCGGGCCGCGAGGGCGTCCTCGAAAGGGCGCGACGCTCGCACGCTTCGCATCAGGACGACAATTTCGCGCGGTTGCCAGGCCTCGGTCGTTATGAGACGGACAATTTCGCGCGCAACGTATTCGGCCTCCTTCTCGCGACCCTCGGCGCGAAACAGCTTGACACAGGGCTCAGCCGCCCTGCCCCGCCCGCCCTCAAGAGCCGGCCTGAGGGGTTCCTCGAGTGGCATGGTCTCTTTGATGAAGAAATTGGCCGAATCCAGAATTTCCTCGAACGATCGGTAGTTCTCGTCGAGAACGACGGGCTCCCCGGGGAAATCGGCGATATTTTCCGACCGCGCCTCGCGCCATTCGTAGATCGACTGCTTCCTGTCGCAGACGACCGTCACGTTCACAAGGTCCTTGCTCAGGGTTTCCAGCAGCTTATACTGCGCGCTGTCGGTGTCCTGGAACTCATCGACGAGAATGTATTCGAATCGGTTGCGCACCTGGGGCTCATTTTCGGCAAGGCGTCTGGTGTGCAAAATCAAGTCGCCGAAATCCAGCAGGTTGCGCCGGGCCAGGCGCTCGCAATATGCCCTGTATATCACGGAAACAGCATCAAGCAACAGCCGCTCATACGCCTTTTCTCCCGCCAGCGATCCAAGTTTTTTCTCGGCTTTTCTTCTTGTGTTTCGATGAATCGCATCGTTCGCGGCTGTCGCCTGCAAAACGTTTTCCATTGTCTGATATTGTCTGTCGAGCATTGCGGCGAGCGTCCGCTCGATGTCGCCGGCTTCGATGAACTGGGCCTTCAAACGATTGAAAACGGTGGAGATATTCCGGGCGAAGTCGCCGGGCCTCTCTATCATCAGGTCTTCGAATCTGTTCGGGTCGACTTCGCCGGGCGTCTCTTTGTTCAGGAACTCGGTGACAATTTCAGCAAGAATGAGCTGTTGCTCGGTCTCATCCACCGTGTCGAAAGAAGGGTCGAGCCCAGCCAACAGCGCGTTTTGTTTCAGCAGCCTGAGACAGATGGAATGGAAATTTCCGATCCAAAGGAGTAGCGGAGCCTCCGAAGGCGCGATCAGTTTTTTCTTGACCAGCGCCTCGCTTATGCGGCGGCGCATCTCGGCCGCGGCTTTCTTCGTGAAAGTCAGCGCGAGCAGCCGAGACGGCGGGATTCGATGCTTTTCGACGATTTGGACGAACCGTTGCGTCAGCACGGCCGTTTTTACGGTCCCCGCCCCAGCGATAACCATGTGGGGGCTGTCTATCGGGAATTAGATATCCCAGCGCTGGGCCTCATTTTGCGTGAACTCAAGCGTCATCTGTTTCATCATCCCCGATGCTGCAGATCATATCGAAGGAGCATCGCGAGCATTCGTACGACGATTTCGGATGCGGCTCGAAGTGTCCGGCCGCAATCCGCCTCACAACTTCCACGATGTTTTCTTCGGTCGCCTCGATCTCTTCGGCCGCGAGAAGCTCGGGGCTTCCCTCCCCCACACCAAGCGAGGCTTTCTTGAACATGCCTTTGGAATCTTCCTGTGCGAGCCAGTAGTAGGCAAGTTCCACCGGGTCGTAACCCGCGCTGCGCGAAGCAAGCAAATACAAAGGCAGTTGGAAATCCTCGGGCCTGTAGTCCGGCTTGTCGTCAACGTTGAGAAACTTCTTTTTTATTGTCCCCGGCCGCATCGAACCGCTGGCGGAGGTCTTATGATCGATTATATGATGCCCGACGGGAGACGAGTCGATCCGATCTATTCTCGCGACGAAGGGGTAGCCCCGAACATCAAAATCGATGGACTCCTCACACGCGATCACCTCCCGATCCGATGCCTGTTTCATCTCGGTCCTGAGGTATCGAGCGAGAATGCGTTTCGCGCGCCGCTCTATCGTCGCTTGCTGCAAGACGGCGTCATATTGATCGCGAAACGCTCCCTTCACGCGTTTTCCGCCCCCTTCGCCGATCCAGACTCTCTTGAAAGCCCGGTCCATGTGCGCCCGCAACGTTTCGGCGACTTCGTCGAAATGGCGCACTTGCCTGTGGAAAAGTTCCAGCGTATTGTGGATGAGCTGCCCGAGGCCGAAATCCTCGGGACGTTCCGGCGCGATCCTGAGGATTTTTTCGAAGAAAAATCGGCGCGGACAGACCAGATACGTCGATAGCTGGCTCGCGCTGTATACGTGCGCGGAAAAATCAAGGGCCCGCGGCGGCTCGCCTTCGAACGGCGACCGCTCGCAGATAAAGCCTGAGTCAAGCCCCAGGGATTCGAGAAATTCCGAAAGCCGTGCGGTGGATTCCTCGTCGAGCCCGGCGCCCCGTACGCATTCCCGCAGCGCGCTCTCTGTTTCTCGCTTGTTAAGAGCCGCAGAGAGCAACGACCGAGCGCTCGACCGGCCCATGCGAGCCAGGCCATCCTGGATATCAAGGTCCTCGATGGAGTTCCCGATGAACTCTTCTATAAACGGCGATGGCTGCGCGGGATCGGACACATTCGATTGATCGGTAAAGCATATTACCAAATGCCGGGAGGCGCGGGTGAGGGCGACATAGGCCAGACGACGCTCTTCCTTCAACTGCTCGTCCACGCCAAGCACGAGTTGAAGAGTGCGCGAAGAAGGCCGGCCGGCCTTTGCATGTTCTTCGAATGTCTTTTCAAGCCGCTTGAGCGACCGACTGTCCAGCAGGGCTGTGCCTTTGACAAGGCGAGGAAAACATTCTTCCGTCATATCGATGAGATATACGAATGGGAATCCCATTCCCTTCGCCTGGTGAACCGTCATGATGCCGACGCCCTTCGCCTGTTCCTCGGCCGGGTCGCTTTCGGCCCGGGAAGAAAAATGAGCGAATGCGTGCTCCAAATGCTCAGCCACATCGGAGAGCGCACACCGGCCCCGCGTTGCGGCGATCACGCCCTCGATATCGCTCGCGACCTCATAGAGCAGCCGCAGGTTTCGCGCATCCCGCGTGCCGGCGGCGATGTCTTCGTTGGAAAGAATTCCGTCGAAGAAGAGATCGGCCATGAGAAAATGGACGGTGGCGGATGGGCAGTCCGTACCGAGCGCCCGCTTTCGGGAGTCGTCGAAATATTCAAAGAACCTTTCGAGCGCTGAGAGCGTTTGCTCAGCCGCATGATCTGTTCCGCCCGTCGTTTCGCCGTCTTCAACAATTTTCCGGAGAGATGCAAAAAGGCCGCCCTCGCCTGTGGGCGCAGCATCGTTGACAAGCTTGCTGAGCCACACGGCATCCGCGCCAAACGCGGGAATGCCAAGCACCCTGAGCAGGGAAGAGTCGTCGGAGGAATCAACGAGGAGCCTCACGAACGCGGCTATGGATCGCACCATCCAGTGCTTATAGAAACTTGTCGAATTGTGCAGGACATGCGGAATGTCGTAGTAGGAAAACGCCTCCTCTATCGCGTATGCCGACTGGGAGGCGCTGCGACATATGACCGCGAAATCGGAGTACCCAATCGGCCTTTCCGTTTGCGAATCGGCTGTTATGCGGCGTTTTATATCGCGCGCCACGCCGTATGCCTGCTCGATGGGGTCGCTGTATCTAAATACGTTAAGCCCTCCATTGAGATTGATGGGCGAGGGTTCGGACTCGGCGCCGTGATTGTGCGCGATAAGGTTTCGAGACGCTTTCAGATGCTCATGCGGAAGACGATGGCTTGCGCTAAGGTCGAATGCCTCGATCTCACCCCTTGCTCCGGCTATCTCGGAAAACTGGTCCGTCGCGCTTCCTCGGAATCGATATATCCTCTGGTCCTCATCGCCGGTGAGAAACATCGATGTATCATCCGACGCCAGGAGTCCGATAAGGCGGAGTTGGGCGGGATCCAGCTCCTGGAACTCATCGGCAAGAATGTTTCGGAATCTTCGCCTGCACTCCTCAAGGAACTCCGGGTTGCCTTCGAGCATGTCGATTGCGTGCGCGACGCCGTCGCCGTGGCCCAGCCAATTCTTTTTTTCCATGTATGAGGCGTGCGCCGAGTACATGCGCGCAACGTCGCGGAGCCGGGCGGAAATGCCCTGCGCCATTTTTTCGAATTTATCGGGAGAGATCAGGTTCTGCTTAAGCCTGCCGAACAAGTCGGTCATCTCCCGCGCAAGGCCGTCTTTTGACGTGATTTTTCTCAGATGACTTTTGAAACGCGGCTGCTTCGCCTGGAGGAGTTCCCTGGCGACAAGGTATTCCCTGAACGGTGTGACAAAAGTCGGCGGCGGCGTGGCGCTCATGACGGCGTGCTCGGTCAGAATGCGACCGGCAAAGGAGTGATAAGTGTATATGTTGAGTTCATCGTAGCTTTCCTCTATTATCATCTCAACCATGCGGCGGATTCGCGTGGCCCCGGCTGCGGAAAACGTGAAGACAAGAATGGACGACAGCGGCATGCCTTCGGATTTGACAAGGAATTCCAGTCTTCTTGCGAGCAGGTGGGTCTTGCCGGAGCCGGGCGCGCCCGTCACGATGATGGTCTTCGCCCCGGATTCGAGCGCCCTGCGTTGTTGGATGTCCAGTTCCGGCATGCAGCTTGGCGGGTTCATGATCTCCTCAAGCGTTTGATTGAACCCAAGTGTAGCATGGGAGTTATGGCATGTCAACGTCGTTGGGCTTCTTCATTTGGCGAACTTTGCTGGATCTATGGGCGTTTCGCCGGGTATTCGGCGAGGTTGCGGCGGAGAAGCGGCTCATGATAACATTATTCGCCATCCGGACTCGGTCCGGGGATTACTTTTTCATTCTTTTCGGGGAGAAATATAGATGAATCTTGCAGAATTAGCCGGGCGGAAAATCGCCGAATTCGGTGAATATACTACGCTGATTTTCAAAGGCGATGAATACACCAATGTCGGGCTGCACGAAAAATCCAAGCAGCTTGCAGGCGGACTGAAGGGCCTGGGCAT
>CBFDAY010000078.1:0-9928 GCA_965602895.1 uncultured bacterium | reverse complement strand
TGCCCGCCCGCTTTATCTCGGTGACAAAGCTGGGCCACGGACCGCTCTCAAGTTCATCCAACAGCGGTGTGCCATTTTCACTCATCTCTCTCTCCTGTTCAGTAGTCCCTTAACGATGAAACGCCAACTCCCGGCAGCAACGGCGACGGGCCGTTTTCACAACAGTTTATCACTGATCCGACACGACAGTCAAATTCATTGCCGCCTGTTCTCTATTTATTATGAGGCCCTGCTACGCGCGGTCGATCATGCGACCGGATCGGCCGTTTCGAACCAGAGTCGCAGGCCGCCCTCAAGGAACTTGACGTCGTCAAAACCCATGCCCTTGAGGGTGCGGCAGGCCTCGTAACTCCTCATGCCGAGCTGGCAAAAGCAGATCAATTCTTTGTCCCGGGGAATATCTCCCGAGGAAGTACGCAATCGGCTCAGCGGGATCGAGTTGACGCGCTCGTCGTCCATGGTGGATTTTGCCACCTCGCCCGCCTCGCGCACGTCGATCAGCGCGAAATCCTCGCTGCCATTCATGCGCTCGCGCAGCCGCATCGGGGTTACCGACCTGGCCATGCCGTCGCGCTTGTTTTTCAGCAGATTGGCCGCGTGTGTCACGCCGTCGAGCGCAGTGGAGTAAGGCGGCGCATAGGCAATGTCGAGATTGGCCGCGTCGTCGATGTTCGCCCTGCTCGTGATCGCCGCGGCGATTATGTCGATTCGCTTGGTCACGTCGCCGGGGCCGACACCCTGTGCGCCCAGCAGCCTTCCGTCGCGGGCGTCGGCGACGATCTTCAGCGTTATCGCCTTGCCGCCGGGATAGAAGTGAGCGCAGTCCATCCACGGCGCAACGCTCGTAATGACGTCGTAGCCCAGCTCTTTCGCCTGCCTCTCTGTGATGCCGGTGCTCGCGATGTTTACGCCCATCGTCTTTATGGCGGCCGTGCCGACGATGCCCGGGAATGCGGCATCGCCCCCGGTGATGTTGTCGCCGATGACGCGGCCGTGGCGGTTCGCGGTCGAGCCCAGCGGCGCGTGAGTTTTTTTTCCTGTAACAAGGTTGGCGCACTCGACGCAGTCGCCGCCTGCGTAGATGTCGGGATCGCTCGTCTGCAGATGATCGTTGACGGCGATGGCGCCGGTTTCCCCAATCTCGAGACCGGCGGCTTCGGCAAGCCCCGTGTTGGGTCGCACGCCGGTTGCGACTATGACGGCGTCCGCCTCTATCTCTCGATTTTCGGTGACGACCTTGCACGCGGGCCCATCGTCATTTTTCTCGATGCGAAGCACTCTTTCCGAAGTATACATCTCGACGCCCTGGTTTCGCAACGCATACGCGACGGAGGCGGCCATTTCAGGATCGAGCACTGTCGGAAGAATCGTATCCTCTATCTCGACGATCACCGAGTCGACCGCCTGGGAGAAAAACGATTCGGTGACCTCGAGCGCGATTCGGCCACCACCGATAAAGACGGCCTTTTCGATCTTGTCTTCGTCGATCAGCTCGCGCAGCCGCGCGGCGTCGGGCGGAACGTGCACGGAAAAGACACAGTCGTTGTCAAGCCCTTCGATTGGCGGCTTGGCAGGGGACGCTCCGGTTGCGATGACGAGTTTGTCGTATGAGATGCTTTCCGTCGCGCCGTCTTCGAGGTTCCTGACCATAACGGCCTTGTTGTCCCTGTCGATGGATTCGGCGACGGTTCGCGTGCGCGCTTCTATCCCCTTGACGACGCCGAAGAATTCCTCGTCGCGCACGGCGCCGTACTGGGTGCTCCTGAGCCCGTCGAGCTCCGGGATCGAGCCGCCGATGTAGTACGGCAGGCCGCACCCGGCGTATGACAGCATCGGCCCCTGCTCGATGAGCACGATCTCGGCGTCGGCATCGCGCCTGCGCGCGCGCGCGGCGGCCTTCGGACCGCAGGCGACGCCGCCGATTATCACAATTTTGTGAGAAGCATCGCTCATCTTTTTGACACCTCTATCCTCCGCGGATCAGGCCGCAGCCTCCTCAACGGTCGCATCTCTGCCGGTATATTTAGAGTGAAGAATCGCAACGAATCTGTAGAACATGTGCGCGAATTTGGAATATGGGAAATATCCTATAAGCGCAAACACAAACACAAGATGCACTATGTAACCCCAATATGCCAGCCATGCGATGTCGGCAAAACGAATAAATTCGATCGCCTGTCCGGTCACCGCAACCACGAGCAACATTATCAACAGGTACCAGTCCTGATACGTGGATTTGCTTACGCTTTCGTCTTCGGAAAGCCTTTGCCGGATCACTAGGATCAAGCCTATTATCAGGGCGATGATACCCAGGTGCCCGAGGATTTTGGGCGGACTCAATTGATGAAACGGTGGATGAATGTTCAGCCCATACATCATCAAGAAAGCGATACCGGTCCCTATCGCTATCAAAAGGAACCCGTACATGATTCCCAGATGCCCGAGATACCGGTACTTGTTTTCCTCACACTTCTTGAACTTGTCATGGGTAAGGATTTCTTTCACGGTCGCTATCGCGCTGGCTACAATGTTGCCCTGGGTCGGCCCGGCGGGATTCGAGCCGGCTGCGGAGGTTCCCAGCATTTTCCAGTACCTGACCAGGCCTATGACCATAAACAGGGCGGCCAAGTGTGTGGCAGTGATAAACACCAGGTAAAGCTGCGTGTGCGGGAGAAATTTGGAGAATTCGATTTCTCCCTCGGGAATCGTTCCCAGGGTTCCGGCCGAGGCCAACATGATAAGCAACCACACTATCGGGACTCCAAACACCAGCGGCAGATATTTGGGTTCGCTCAGCCAGGTTCCGAGAAACTTCGGGAATGTAAGGGTCTTAAAGAGGTAGTTTCGGATCGCGACGAACGTGTCGGCCGGCTTTGCGCCGCGCGGGCAGTTGACCGAGCAATCGCCGCACTGGTGGCACAGCCAGATGTCGCCGTCGGTAAGAAGCTTGTCCTTGAGTCCCCATGAGGCCCAGATCATTTCCTTTCTCGGAAAGGGCCGCTCGCTGGGAGTGATCGAACAGACCACCGAGCACGTGGCACACTGGAAGCACTTTTTGAGGGTGTCCCCGCCCGCGGCCATGACTTGCCGGATGAAATCCAAGTCGGGGTCGACTTTAACGGCCGGCGATTTCGGCTTCGCTTCTTCGGGGGCTTCAGCCGTCGGCTCGACCGTTTGTTCCGTTGTTGGCTCCGTTGTCATCGTACCAGAACCTCCTCTACATGTCCTTGAACGGATTGGGCCCGACCTCTTCGATCGCTTCCATGAACTCGTTCACGAGGGCCGCTATTTTTTTGTAATCTGATATCTCAACCTGGTGCAGCTGGACTCGCTCGTCTTCGAGCGCCATCTGCTGCAGTTTTTCCTTGACGTTGTCTCCGCGCGTGTCCATGATCTCGCTGCCCTTGATGAAGTGGCACTGGTAGTCATCGCCGTATTTGCATCCGAACAACAGCACGCCGTCGAATCCCTTGGCGAAGGCATCGGTGAGCCAGATGACGTTGACCGAGCCCAGGCACCGAACCGGGATGATGCGCACGAACGGGCTGTAATTGAGATGTTTCAGCCCGATAGTGTCAAAGGCCGGATATGCATCGTTCTCACACGCGAGCACGAGCACTCTTGGCTTCTCCTCAAACTCATCCGGGACCTCGACGACTTTGATCATGGACGCAATCATGTCGACGGAGTAGTTCTTGAAGTTGATTATCCTCTCCGGGCACGAGCCGAGGCAGATGCCGCATCGGCGGCATCGGGTCGGGTTATGCTGCGGGGTTCCTTTTTCGTCCTCATTGAGCGTGCCGAAGGGGCATTCCTCGGTACAGCGCTTGCATTGGGTGCAGCGTTCGAGGAAGAAGTCGGGAAAGGACACGTCGCCCGCCCGCGGCAGCACGGCCTCTCCCCGAGAGAGCATCTCGACGCACTGGATTGCCTTGAATGCGGCGCCCGTGGCGTCTTCTACGCTGCCGAGGCCGTCCATGGGAGCCCTCACCGCTCCGGCGGCGTAGATGCCCGTGCGACGCGTCTCGTACGGGAAGCAGATGAAGTGCGAATCGGGAAATTCGTACATGAGCGTGGGCATATCGGGCCCCTGGCGATAATCGAGGTTCAATATCTCGGTGCCCTCGTGGTGTCCCCACTCCTCGATCCTTTTCTCCATCACTTCGACCTGCGGGCCGCCTTCGCCCGAATCGATGAACGCTTTTGCGTCTTTGACGGCGCGGATTTTTTCGCCGTCGGCCGATTGGGGGACCATGCCCGTGGCGAGCACGAGGAGGTCGGCGTCGATGCTGATATTTTCGCCGAGGAGCGTATTTTCGATCTCGACGCTGAGCGAGCCGTCGCCATTTTCCTTGACGGCGGTGACGTCGCCTTTTGTGAGGAACACGCCGGGGTCCTGCTGCATTTTCTTGTAGAAAAGCTCGTAGTGGCCGGGCGCCCGGAGGTTTTCATAGATGATGTAGGCTTTGGCGTTGTCGTCCTGCTCCCTGACGTAGGCGGCCTGCTTCAGCGAATTGAGGCAGCATATGGAGGAACAGTACGAGAGGTCATCCTTGCCTTTTTTCCCGGCGCACTGCAGGAACACGACATTCTTGGCCGGTTTGCCGTCTGAGCGCCGTTTGATGCCGCCGTTTTTCGCCATCTCTTCCATGTCGACGTTGGTGACAACGTTTGCCAGCTTGCCGTAGCCGAGGTGGCCGAGGTTCTTCGGCTCGTAGGGCTTCCAGCCTGTGGCCTGGACGATCGCGCCGACGCGGAAGGAATCGCCTCCTTTGAGCGTGACGTCGAAAAGACCGGGCGCGCCCTTGATTTCCTTGATTTCGGCCGAGGTGTAGACTTTGATCTTGTCGCTCGCCTCGATCTCCTTGATTTTTTTGTCGATGCCGGGATCTTCGAGGTCTTCGTAAGGCGCCGACGTGGGTATGGACTTTTTGAGCTTGGCCATCCAGCCGCCGAGGCGCTCGGCTTTTTCCACGAGTACCGTTTCGTAGCCGGCCGCGGCGCTCTCGAGGGCGGCGGTGATGCCGGCGATGCCTCCGCCGACGACCATTATCGCCTTGCTTATCTCCTGGCTTTCGGGGAACGCTTCGAGCGGCTCGGTTTTTTGGACCTTCGTAATGCCCATCCGCAGGTAGTCTGCGGCCATCATCTGGGTGTCCTCATCATTGGGAGGCTGAACCCATACGACCTGCTCCCTGAGGTTGACAAATTCCACGATGATGTTATCGGGAAACGAATCCGGCGAATAGAATCGCGGCGACGGCCCGGCGATCACGACTTTTTCGAGCCCCTCGTCTGCGATGTCTTTCTTGATGAACTCCAGGTCTTCGGCTTCGCAGGAGGGAACGGTCTTGCAAACGTCCACGCTGAACTCGCCGGTTGCAACCTCGGTGAGTTCGTCGATGTTCAAGGCCTCTCCGATGCCGTAGCCGGTGCAGATGTATACTCCGATCTTGCTTGACACGGGACAATTACCTCCTGACTGTCTGAATCGCCTTCATGACCGCGGCGGTCGAATCCTTGACTGATCTGGAAACGTCGAGGGGTCGCTTGACACAACCTGCGCCGAATATTCCGCCGCCGTTGGGGCTGTCGACCAAGAACCCGCTCTCGTCGTAAGTAAGGTCGGCTCCCGGGATGGGCGCATCGGCCGTGGTCGGCACGATGCCCGTGGCGAGCACGACCATGTCGAACTGTTCGCTTATCTTTCCGCCGCCCAGAACTTCCTCGACTTCCACGACGGGATTTTTCGTGGCCGCGTCTTCGGTTATTTTTGCGACCTTGCCTTTGACAAACGAGATGTTCTCGTCATCGAGGAGTTCGTAGTAAAAGTGTTCGAACCGGCCGATTGTGCGGATGTCTATGTAGAAGATTGTGATCTTCGCTTCGGGGAGTTTCTCCCTCACGTAGCGGGCCTGTTTGAGCGAGCCCATGCAGCAGACGGCGGAGCAGTATGGCAAATGGTTCTCATCGCGCGAGCCTGCGCACTGGGCGAAGGCCACCGTGGCGGGCTCTTGGCCGTCGGAGGGCCGGACTATCTTTCCCTCGGTCGGGCCGTTCAGCGTGGCGAGCCTTTCCATCACGACATTGGTGATGACATTTGCGAGCTTGCCGCCGCCGAGTTTTTCGAGCTTGCTCACATCGTAGGGCCGCCAGCCGGTCGCGACAATTATGGCGCCGACTTTTACTTCAATCGTCTCCTCAGCCATATCAAGGTCGATTGCGCCCGAAGGCTCGGCCGCCTTGAGCTTTTCGGTCTCTTCGGATGTCAGCGCGTCCTTGTTCAAGACGTACATGGACGGGAAAGCCGCGTCGTGAGGCAGAAACAACGCGCTGGTCTTGTCCATGTCGTAGTTGAAGGCATTCGGAATCTCGGATGTGACGGCGTCGAGATGGGCCTGCGTGACCGGTTGTTTTCCGGTGATGTAGCGAGGCTTGATGCGGATCGTGACAGTGTAGTCCCCCGCCTGGCCGGAGACGTTTTCGACCTCGGCCATGGTGTACACCTTGATTCGCGGGTTCTGGCGCACCCGGCGGGTGTTGATCTCCATGCCGCACGCGGGCGGACACAGCTTGGGGAAATACTGGTTCATCCGGACGACGCGTCCGCCCAGATAGGGCTCTTTCTCGACCAGCACCACCTCACAACCTATTTCGGCGGCGTCGGCCGCGGCGGAAATGCCGCTGATCCCTCCGCCGATGACGAGGATTTTGCCGTTGTTACTCATAGCGTCTCCATTCAAGGTGCCTGTTGGTTTCCCATCGATTTTCGCTTTCTATCAAGCACGTCTTCGCGAATCTCCACAAGCGGCTCGCTGAACAAGGAGAATCTGAGCCACTTGAACGCAAACTTCATCAATTCGACATCGTCGGCGCGAATCTGCTCCACAAGGTCGGGGCCGACGTCGAAATACTGGAGGAATCTGCTCTCAAGCACAAATCGGCGGAACTTGTCGATGTTGTAGCACCCCATGTAGAACATTTCCATTTTCTCGGGGTCGAGGGTTCCGCCTTTCTGGAAGAAATCGTGAAGCGCTATCTCTTTGAAAAATATCCCCATTTCGTTGTATTCAAGGATGCCCTGATCCTCCAGCCATTGGCGGACGGTCAACTCCGGGCCGTCGGCGAATCCTTTGCAATTCCCCTCCTCCATCAGGAAATAGAATTCCTCGTCGCCCACCTGCTCCGTCGGCGAGGCGAATCCGAGGGGATACATGCGGCAGGACCACGGGCGGTCTTCGTATATGGAACATCCTGCTGAACTCACGAAGGGACACCGTTTGCCTTCATCATCTTTCATTCGCAGGACGACAACTGGCATCTTCTGTTTTTCGTTGAACGGAATCAGGGTATATTTCGCCAGGAACTCCTCGGATGAAATCCCGAGGCGGTTTTTCATCCGGAGAACGTCATAGGGGGTAAGAAAGATGTTGACATCGGCGCAGCACTGAGTGAAGCAGCTCAAATCCTTATGGCAGGAAAACTTAAACTTGTCCTTCTCAGTGAATCTGGGCGCACCTTTCAGGATTTTCTCTTTCAGGCTCTCAAATTCATTCATTTAGCGTCCTGATCAGCTCCTTCGTCCGAATTATTATTATCATAAATGATATCGTTTTTTAAAGCTGTAAGCGACCATACAGGCAGCGGTCGGCCGTGACCCGACACCGGCTCGACGCAGTAGCGGTAGGATGCCTTGGTCTTGTATTTCTCCTGCATCCAGTTCCAGCCCTTTACGAAATATGGGCACTCGTCGTTGAAGCAGACATAGTTGAATTCCGACCCCCACGTCGATGCGGTGGGCACGGCCCACTTGTCCATCTTCCGCCCGCAATGCTTGCATTCGGGATTTTCGATCATGGTCGCGCGCAGGGCCTTTTCCCTTTTTCACAACGAAGCCGATTTCCGAATCTTCGCTCAGCCTTCTCATTTTCATGAAAGGGGGGCCCCGGACGCCCCAAGCGGGGCATCCGGGGGTAAAGAACTTCATCGTCAGAGTACGTTGTTTTGCTCTACAGGGTGATGACGGGCTTTTTCTCCATTTTCCATTCGCCCGATGCGCGATCCCATGTCCCATTGACGAAGCACTTCCAGTTCTCTTCGTCGATCTTCGGGAAGTCGGTCCTGAAGTAGTAACCCGGCCAGCGGGTCTCTTCGCGGAACAGCATGGTGCGAACATGGACTTCAGCCTGCCACATCCTCTGGATGTTCTCCCAGCACCGCATCAGTTCATGCAGGTCCTCGGCCGCAAGATGCTCCGAGTCCTCTTTCAGGAAATCGAGCAGCTCGAGGCACCTATCCAACTGGGCCTTACTGGTCATGAACTGGGCGGTCACGCCGGCGGCGTACTCGTCCATCATCTTCTGGAGCCGGAACATGAACATCTTCGGTTTCATGTAGTTGGGGTTGATGTCCGGGTCGCTCGATCCGCCCTTGAACTCCTCGAAGATGTCCAGAGGCTTGAGTATCCTCGCCTTGAGGGCCTCGACTTCGGCCGCGTCAACATTGGGCTGAGTGTTGTTCTCGACAACGAACCGCACGGCCTCTTTCGCCGCGATTCTTCCCTCGGCATGGGAGCCGGAGGAGAACTTGTGGCTCGACGCGCCCGTCGCGTCGCCGGCGCAGAACAGGCCCTTGACGGTGGACATGTGGCCGTAGCCCCAGAAGTATTCCGGCGGAGCCAGGTCCTTCATTCCGCTGACCCATGCGCCGGACGCCCCGGAGTGCGAGCCGATGAAGTACGGCTCGGCCGCGGCGATCTCGGAGGACTTCTCTTCAGGCTGCACGTTGGTGCCGGCCCACAATATCGCCTGCGAGATTGTCATATCGAGGAAGTCTTCCCATGCTTCGGATTCGAGTTCCTTGAGCTTTTTCTTGCGCTTCTTCGGATCCGTCTCGGCGGAGGCGATCTTCTGGATGGCCTCTTCGGTCCGCATGTAGATCGGGCCCTTGCCATCCAAAACGTCCAGCATACCGAGATAGTTCCTCAGGTTCGCCGGTATCGGCTTCACTTTGCCGTAGGGTCCCCAGTTTTCGAGTTCGGGCCGGCGCTCGACCATGTACTCGCCGCCTTCGGCGTTCGTGGCCCTGGACTTGAACAACAGGAACCATGCGCCCACAGGGCCGTACGCGTCCTTGAAACGAACGGGGATGAAGCGTACTTCCTGGCAGGTCTGCTCGGCGCCCGCCTTGGCCGTGAAGTAGAGGCTCGAACCGCTGTTCCACGGCGGATACCATGCGCGTCCCAGGCCTTCACCGGCCGAGCGGGGCTTGAACACGTGCACCGCGCCGCCCATGGCGGCGAGTACCGCCTTGGCCTTGAAGATATAGAACTTGTCCTCGCGCACGCTGAAGCCCACGGCGCCGGCGATGCGGTCGCCATCGAGCAACGGCTCCACTACGAACACGCGCTCGATGATGTTGTCGATGCCAAGCGCGTTCTTCGCGGCCTCCGCCACGATGACCTTGTAGGATTCGCCGTTGATCATGAGCTGCCAGCGGCCTTCGTGCACGTACTTGCCTTCGGCGTCCGTCCAGATGGGGAGACCCCATTTCTCGAACAGGTGCACCGAGGAATCCACATGCCGCGCTATGCTGGCGACGAGATCGTCGCGAGCGATGCCCATGAGATCGTTGCGCACATACTGGACGTAGTCGCTCAGCGTATTTTCGCCGTCTTTTATTCCGACATACTGGTTGATGGCGGAAAGACCCATTGCCACGGCGCCGCTGCGATCCATAGCCGCTTTGTCGACGAGCGTGACCTTGACGTTGTTGGCCTTGGCCCAATGAGCCGCCTCGACCGCTGCGCCACAGGACGCCATTCCGCCGCCCAATATCAAAAGATCGGTAGTAATTTCTACATTTTCGAAATCAGCCACTATATTTCACCTCCTCCCTAATCTATCCCAGTTTCCCAAGCTCCGACATT
>CBFDAY010000077.1:0-9992 GCA_965602895.1 uncultured bacterium | reverse complement strand
TGAACACCCCAAACAGGCTTGCTCTTGCACTCATATGCATGGATTTTGCATAGGCCGGATTCCGCCAGCAATCTGAAATCGGAAGAGAGCTCACACACTTCATCAAAATGCGAACAATGAACATGGAATTCAGGAGGGATTCCATCAAAGAGCGGACTGTCCTGATGCAGAAGGCGAATTTTTTTCCAGCCGAATTCAGGCGAATATTTCTCGCGGACGGCATGGTCGCCGATCAGCGCTCGTACAATTAATTGGTGGCCATGGCAAATTCCGAGCAGAGGAATATTTCTGTCCGCACACATCTCAATCAGTTTCAGTTCAGCCGTGACCCAGGGCGCCTTGCTGAAGAGCGGTTCCGTGCCGCCGGTGAGGATGACTCCACAATATCTTTCGGGCTCACCGGGAAGCCGGTTCTGAACAGCGCATACAATCTCCGCCTCCACACCGGACAGATAACTTCTTATCCAGTGGCCTTGCCTGATTATGCGGGGATAAGGCCCATTGTCAACTATTAGAAAAATGGTGAGCGCCCCCTTTGGACTGAAATGGGCTTTGCCATGCTTTATCGCGCAGGTTCGGAGACCTCGTGGCAAAATATTGGAGCGACGTGATTATAGAAGCATCCTGCAGGGCCGAATTCGTTCGGCCACTGTGGGCTCCCGCCTACTCGCCCTCCTCCAGCTCGACCTTGAGCGAGAGGAATCTGAGCATGTCCTTGAGCGAGACGATGCCGACGAGCCGGCCGCCGTCGATCACCATCAGCCTGCTCGCGCCTGTCTTGCTCATCGCCGATAAGGCCTCGAGCGAGTCGGCGTCGGGAGAGATCGTGTTTTCCGCGGAGCACTGCGCCGCCAGATCGCCGACCGTGCGCAAGGACCACTCGTCGCGGGGGATATCCCTTACCTGTCTCGTGCTGACGCAGCCTACCAGCCTGCCGCCTTCGACCACGGGAAACATCTTGTAATGGTATCGATAAACATAGTCTTCGATCAGCTCTTCGATGGAAATCCGGGGAGGAACGGTCATGGGACTGGTTTCCATGAAACGGCTGACGGGCTCGCCCTGGAGCGCCTGGCGGGTCAGGAGCTGCTTGTACGACGTGCCGGCCGCGGTGCGCAGGAACATTCCGATCAGGACCCACCATATTCCGCCGACCACATTCCCGCGCAGCAATGAGAGCAGGCCCGTCATTATGAGGACAAGCCCGAAACCGGAGCCCACGCGCGACGCCACGCGGGTGGCCCACCTGACATTGCCCTTCCAGCTCCAGAGCGCGGCCCTCAGGATGCGTCCGCCGTCGAGCGGGAACGCGGGCACCAGGTTGAAGACGGCGAGCATCAGGTTGATCAGTCCGAGATAACCTATCACGCCCCTGAGCGGTATCGGCCACCCGGCAACAGTCGCAAAAAGATACGCCGCAAGAAAGGCGATCCCCAGGATTATGCTGGAGAGAGGGCCCGCGGCCGCCATCAGGAACTCCACCTTTGCGCTGGCGGGCTCGTCGTCCATCTCCGCAACTCCGCCGAAAATGAAAAGGGTTATCCCCTTCATCGAAAGCCCATACCTCCGGGCCACAAGCGAGTGACACATCTCATGAAAAACGATCGAGGCAAAAAGTCCAACTGCGCCAACCGCTCCCATAATCCAATATGTCGCAGCCGGAAAGTCTTTATAACGCTGAGGGAAAAGCCCCGTTGCGAGCGACCAGGTGACAAGCGCCGCTATGACGACCCAGCTCAGATCTACTCTGACCGAGAACCCCAGCAGCTTGAACAATGTGATGCGTTTTCCGAACATCGCCTATCTCCATCCCTTCGCTGCAAGTTACCCGGGATTCCCTATCTGCCCCCTGGCCCGGCGCTGTGCCTCGGCCGTCTGTTCTTTGAGCGCATCGCTTTCCCCCGGCTCGTATTTCGCCGGGGCGGTGATGCGAGCGACCTCTTTCGGCAATCTCTCGAGAGAGGCGGAGCAGCGCATTCTCGCGTCGTCGATTGTCTCGCTGAAGACGCGTCGGCCGTTCTTCATGACCTCCACAAGCAGCGGCTCCGCCCCCGGCGGCGCATCCTCGTCGCGCAGGGCAATCATATCCCGCTCGATGCGGCCGTCGCCGCCGAGCGTGCGAAATACCTGCTTGCGCGCGGGCACGGTCACCTTTTCGGCGCTGAGCTTAAGCACGGGACGGCCGTCGTACTCAACGAGCTTGTATGCCATGTCGACACTCGGCGCGTCCATGGAAACGCCCATGTTCGTGCCGACGCCGAAGCCGTCGATCAGCGCTCCCTCGGCGAGCACGTCGGCGATCTTGTATTCGTCGAACCCGCTGCTTGCGAAAATCATCGTGTCCCGGAGTCCGGCCTCGTCCAGGATCGAGCGCACCTGTTTGCTGAGCGCGGCCATGTCACCGCTGTCGAGCCTGACGCCTCGGAGGCTCCGCCCTCGGGCCTTCATCTCGCGCCCGACCTCGCATGCCTTCCTTGCGCCCGACAGCGTGTCGTACGTGTCGATGAGAAGGGTCGTGTTGCCGGGATGCGCGCGCGCAAACGCGCGGAACGCGTCAATCTCTTCGTCGAACGCCGTGATGTAGGAATGGGCCATCGTGCCGCTTATGGGAATGCCGTAGCGCAGGCCCGCCAGCACGTTGCTCGTGGCTTTGAATCCGGCTATGTAGCTCGCGCGCGCGACTTTCATTCCGGCGTCGGCGCCGTGGGTGCGCCGAAGCGAGAAATCGATCAGCGCCCGTCCTCCGGCGGCATTGATACAGCGCGAGGCCTTTGTGCAGATCATCGACTGCAGATGGAACACGTTGATGAGGAACGTTTCGACTATCTGGGCCTCGACGATGGGAGCCGTGACTTCAAGCATGGGCTCGCCGGCAAAGAATGCCTCGCCTTCCCTCATGGCCCGGACGTCGCCCGTAAACCGCAGCTCGGCGAGAAAATCGAGGAAGTCGTCGGAGAAAATGCCGGTGGTCTTCAGGTAGCCGATTTCGTCGCCGGTGAATCGGAAGTTCTCCAGATAACGCAGTGCGTCATCCAGGCCGGCGCCGACGAAATAGCCCCAGTTGCGCGGATGGTTCCGAATGAAAAGGCTGAAAACGGCCGGCGCGAACATCTTCTCATTGAAGTAGCCCGCCGCCATAGTCAGTTCGTAGAGATCAGTCAGAAGGGCCGGCGCCCGATCCGATTTCTCCGCGTTCATTTCGATTCCCTTTTATCGTGCGGCGCGGGACACATCCCATTTTGTTAGACCATGTCATGGAAACTGCATACGGGCAACGAGCGCCTGCCCATCAGGGCGACGGCGCCGAAGAATGGAGAAGGGTCGGGTTGAAGCGGCTGGTTGACGACGCCCTTCCGGCCGCGCTATTCTTTTTATTGTTTCCTCTTTTTGAGTTCTTCCGCCCTGAGTTCCTTGCGAAGGATCTTGCCGATCGCGGTCTTGGGCAGTTCGTCGCGGAACTCGATTATCTTCGGCACCTTGTACGCGGCGAGGTTCTCCTTGCAATATGCGACTACATCTTCTTCGGTCAGGTCTTCTCCGGGCTTGGGCACGACGAACGCCTTGACGGTCTCGCCGCGGTATTCGTGCGGCACGCCAACCGTGACGGCCTCCAGGATTTTCGGATGCGTGAAGAGCACCTCGTCGACCTCGCGCGGATAGATGTTGTAACCGCCGGCGATTATCAAGTCCTTCTTCCGGTCGACGATATAGAAATAGCCGTCCTCGTCCATGCGGGCGATGTCGCCCGTCAGCAGCCAGCCGTCCTTCAGCGTCTGCTCATTTTCCTTGGGTTTCTCCCAATAGCCGAGCATGACCTGCGGGCCCTTTATGACCAGCTCGCCCTCGCCGCCCATCGGCAGATCCTTTTCCCAATCGTCGATATCGACTATCTTGGCGTCGGTATCGGGGAAGGGGATGCCTATGCTTCCCGGCTTCTTTATGCCGAGGATGGGCGTGGAATGCGTGACGGGCGAGGCCTCGCTCAGGCCGTAGCCTTCCGTGAGCGAGATGCCGAGGGAGGTGATTCCGTTGATTGTCTCGATGGGGAGCGGCGCGGAGCCCGAGTTGAAGAGGGCGACCTTGTCGAGTCCGGCCTCCCCGGCATCGGGGTTGTTGAGGATCGCCGTGAACAGCGTCGGGACGCCCGGAAAGTAAGTAATGTCGTGGGTTGCGAAGGCGTTCATCAGTTGATCGATGTCGAAGCGGGGAATGAGAACCATCTTGACGCCGTTGAATATTCCGCAGTTCATTCCGCACGTCATCCCGTATGAATGGAATATCGGAATGACTACAAGATATATCTGCCCGGTCGGCAGCATGAGATCCTTCGCCCACAACGCCGTCTGCACGGCGTTCGCGACGATATTCTTGTGGGAGAGGGTCGCTCCCTTGCTCAGTCCCGTCGTGCCCCCGGTGTACTGGAGAACGGCGGGCTCATTGATGTCGATCTCGACGACGGGCGGCAGCCTGTCGCCCGCGCTTTTCATGAGATCCAGAAACCCCGATTCGCCCTCGGAAAGCTCGTACCCGCCCGCGGCCTCGCTGACCTCGGGTATCATGTAGTCCGTTATGCGCGAAACGATGACGCGATTGATGGGAGTGGTTTCCCTGATGTTTCTGATTCTGTCAACAAACATGTCGAGACAGAATATCGTATCGGCGCCGCTGTCATTGAGCTGGTGCTCCAGCTCGCGCTCGGTGTAGAGCGGGTTGACATTGACCACGATGGCGCCTATGCGCAGGATGGCGTAGTATGCGATTATGATCTGCGGGCAGTTGGGCAGCATCAGCCCGACGCGGTCGCCCTTCTTGATTCCGAGATCGAGGAGCGCGACGGCGAGCCTGTTGACGTGGGTCCTGAGTTCGCGATAGCTGAGCGCCGCGCCGTAGAAATCGGTGGCGGGAGAGTCTTTGTGTTTGGACGCCGCCAGATCGAGCATGTAATGGGCGGGTATCTTGGGATATCTAATCGTAGTGGGAACGAAATAATCGTAGTGTTGAAACCATGGCCTTTCCATTTGGAACTCCTCCGATAGATCTTTTCTTAAACCATGATGCCGGCCCATACGGCCTTTGACCGCAAATTGTATCACATTTGCCGGGATCGAGTAAAAGGCCCGCGAAGCGAAGGCCTTGCGGACCCGGAGTCCGGCAGAATCGAACGATCCGCCTTCAGCTCAGTCGGCGGATCATCTCTTCGTTGAGCTTTTTTTCGGGAAAGTGGCCGTCGGATGTCTCGGCCTGTCTGAATTCTTCAAGCGCCTTTGCGTTGTCGCCTGTTTTGTAAAACAACATTCCCCTGTGATATCGGATGGATGGATTGATGGAATTGAACAGCACGGCCTTTTCGAGGTGCTCGTTTGCAATTTTGTAATCTCCCATTTGGGTAAGTATCCACCCCAGGGTGTCGTGGACCTCCGCCTTGAAGGGCTGCAAGGCGGCGGCGCGCCTCGCATATTCGAGAGCTTCATCCAGAGTGTCGGGATTTTTCGCCAGGAGCCAGGCGAGGTTGTTCATGACGGAGGCGAGATTCGGATAACGCCTGTTGATCTCACGATAGGCTTCGATCGCCTCGGCCTCGTTCCCCACGGTTTCGCAGACGCCGGCAAGACCCAGCAGGGTCTGCAGGGAATCGGGCCGATACTTGAGGGCTTCCCGAAAATATTCCCCCGCCTCCTGCGGCCGGTTATCGGCAACCGCCCGATTTCCCAGCCTGTAGTATGCGGGCCAATACGATGGATCCGCGGCCACCGCCGACTTGTAGTCCGCCTCCGCCTTTTCGGGCCGACCCTCTCTTTCCCGGAGCCCGCCGATCAGTTCGAGCAGCGCAGCATTGGGGCCCGCTTTGCGCAAGATGTTTTCGAGCCTCGCTATACCGAGCCGGCGCCACTCGACCAGAGACAGCCCTATCCCGAGATTGAGTTCGTACATGTCGGCTGCGCCGAGCGATTCGGCCCGCAGTAGCCGGAGATAACTCTTTCTGAACGCCTCCGAATGGCGCGGCCCCTTATCGGCCGCTTCCGCGAACGGCTCCGAATCCGCGCCCCGGGCGCGGACACCCGCCAGCATCAGCGCGTGCGTCATCTCGTCCGGACCGCCCGAAGGGAGCGCGAGCAGCAATTCCTCCGCTTCCTTATATTGGCCCTCCTCCTGCAGGATCAAGGCGCGGACAAAATCGTCGCGCGAGGTTTTCTCATCCTCGCCCGGAGGAGCGGGGAGGATTTGCCGGGCCTTGGCGGGCGAGTCCATAACAAGGTGACACAGCGCCAGCATGGCCCGGAAATGGCGGGAGTCCGGGTGGGTGTCCACAAGAGCCTTGAAGCCGGTCGCCGCCCGTTCGGCGTCGCCTTCCCTGGCAAAGGTATCTGCCAGAAAACTCGCCGCGGGCAGGTGCTCGGGGTCCGACTCGAGAATTTGCGACAGCTCTTTGCGCGCAGCCGAATATTCGTTTTTCGATATGAGCGCCCGGGCGAGACTCATGCGATATGCGGCCCGAGAGGGGTCGTCCTCGATCAGGGTTCTGAGGAAATTCTCCACCTCGTCGTACCGCTTCATCAATGTGAGCGTTTTAATATATCTGAGCCGGATCACCTGGTCCCCGGGCGCCAGCTCGACGGCCTTCCGGCTGGCCCGGAGCGCCTGTTCATTGTTGCCGACAGCGAGATAGACATTGGCCATGTTGACATGCGAGGCGGCAAACCGGGGGTCCACGCTCGCGGCCTGTCGAAAGTATGACAGCGCCTGTTCGAACTCGTTTCGCTTCAGATGCACAAGCCCCAGAAGGTTCAACGGCACAGGAGACTCGGGGGCGTCCAGCAGCAGACCTTCGCAGATTGCCTGCGTTTTTTCCAGATCGCCGGCCCGAAACGCTTTCAGCCCGTTCTTGATTTCTTCGGTAACCTCCCGTGAGGTTCCCTTCGAAGCCAGCAATGCGTCAATGTGGTCAAACGCCTGCCGCAGGGCCTCGGACCGCGCCCAGAGCCGGCGGGCGCGCTCGTTCTCGGGTTCATCGGAAAGAACAAGTTTTATCTCTCGCTGGGCCTGCCCGAAAAAGCCTTCTCTCAGCAGAGTCTGCGCGAGTGTCAGCCGATATGAGGAGTTGTCCGCTTGCATGGAAAGCGCCTTGCGGAAGGCGGATTTGGCCTGGGCGAGCCGACCCGTTTCCTTAAGCGCAAGGCCGAGAAGATAATGATTATCCGCCGAGGCGGCGGGAGAATTTGCGGCCGTCGTGAGGTGGGGAACCGCCAATTCGTAGTCCTGCTGCTTGAGCAACACCGCGCCCAGCAGAAAATGGACCTCGCCGCTCGCGGGCGACACCTTCAGGAAGGCTTCGGCCTCCTTGCGCGCTTCATCGAGTCGGTTCTCTGAGAGATACGCTTCCGCCAGGGCCCCCCTGGCGCGAATGTCGCCGGGGCTGTCATCGAGGATCCGCTGAAGGACCTCGATCGCCTCTTTTCCGCGCCCGCTGAAACGATACACCTTCGCCAGCGCCAGGCGGGCGTTGGCATTATCCGGGTCGATCCCGGCTGTTATCATCTTCAGGCGCTTTTCCGCCGTGTCGTAATCACCCTCGAGCATGGCGAGGTCGGCGAGCGCAAGATGGGGCTCGATGCGGTCCGGGGCAATCGCGACGGCATTCTCGAACCATGCCTTCGCTTCATCTATGCTCTCGGCTTCGCGCATCAGGTTTGCGAGGAACATGATGACATCGACATTCCGAGGGTCGATATCAAGGGCGTCAAGGCAGGCCTTTTGCGCAAGCAACGGCCGGTCGGCCGAAACGTATACATCGGCGATCCGAGAGAGCGCGTCGAGGGCGAGTTTCGGGTCGAGCGCCCGCGCCGCATCGAGCGCGCGAATGGCCTGCTCGTCGTACCGCAACTCGGCATAGCAACGCCCCAGCTCATATTGCGCCTCGGCCATCCGGGGATCGATCTTCAGCGCCTTCTGATATTCCGAGACCGCCTCGGCGCAGCGGCCGCGACCGGCAAGAATCAACCCCTTGCGGTAATGCTTCGTCTTCTGCCTCTCGGGGTTTCCGCAGCCGGATGCAAGCACCGCGACGCAGATAACAAAAAGAACAGCCGCGAAAAATGGACGCCAACGGGCTGGCGCGTGGCACGAAAGGCGGGGTTCCCGGTGATTTCTCATGTGTCTCCTCATGGTTTTGACATCAATGCGCTAGTCGGCATGCCGCGCAGCGAACGCGATTATGCCTTAAAATAATGACGACTTTATCCAACTTGATGCAAGACTCATCTTGGAAATAAATTCACGACCCAATGTCAAAGGTTCCGGTTGCGTTTCCCCCCTCACGATGCCAGCGAGCGGCCGATGGCGCGGGCGGCTTCCATGAGTTTTTCGTCGCCGCGGGCGTCGGTTTTTTCCTCGGTTCCCGTCTGCGTGATGACCTCGATCGCGGACCCGCTGAGGAACGAGAGCAGGAGCTGCAGGTAGTCGATGATATGGCGGTACGCTTCACGGTCTTCGTCGCCCTGCGATGTGACGAGCGCGAACTTCTTTCCTCCGGGCAGGACGCTTTCGTATACGCCTTCCTCGTTGTTGTCGATGAAGCAGTAACAGCGGTCGAGGAAACACTTGAACTGGCCGGTGACGTTGAAAACGTATATGGGCGTGCCAAGAGCGACGCCGTCGCATTCCGTCATCTCCCCGAGCACATCCTGGAAATCGTCGTCGTATGCGCACTCGCCCAGGTTCTCGCGACACGCGAGGCATCCCTGGCACCCCTTCATATCGAGCGCGTTGAGATGGATCATCCGCGTTTCGGCGCCCTTATCGGCCGCGCCCTCCAGGATCTCCTTCAGAATTGTCGCCGTGTTGCCGTTTTTTCGCGGGCTCCCGTTGATTGCCATGACTTTCATTCTTGTCCCCTTTCCGGAAATCCATATCCGCCGAATCAGCCTTTGCCTATGGCTGTCAGGCTTTTTAACGCAAAGACGGCGAGGAAAACGCCGGTTCCCACCAGCACTATCATCGGGCCGGTGGGCGAATCGAGATAGTAGGAAAGCGCGATACCGAGTATCACGATGACCTCGGAAAAAGCGACGCTCTGCACGATCAGCCCCTTGAACGATTTGGACAGGAGCTTGGCGGTGGAGGCGGGGATGATCAATAGCGCGCTCACGAGGATTATTCCCAGTATCTTCAGGCCGAGCACCACCGACACCGCCAGTATTATATAAAACGACACCTGAAGCAGATCAACCCTGATCCCGGCCATGTACGCCGTGTCCATGTCAAGGGCCATCAGCGTTATGCTTTTGTGGTTGCATACAAGGAAGACAACGATCGCCGCCGCCAGGGCCGTAATGATGGCGAGGTCGGCGGGCTTTATGGCGAGAATGTTGCCGAAAAGAAAGTTCACCAGGTCGGGCTGATAGCCGCTCTTGAAGCTGATCAGCACGACGCCGAGCGCCATCCCCGACGTGAACAGGATACCGATTATCGCATCCGAGGAGAGCGTGGTCTTTTTCTCCAGCGAATAGATCGCGATCGAGAAGAGCACGCTGAATACGAGCGCCGTCGTCAGCGGATGGATGCCTGCCAGCACTCCCGCGGCCACCCCCGCCAGCGATGCGTGCGCGATGCCGTCGGCAAAGAACGACATCTTCCTCATGATCACGAAGACGCCGAGCCACGCCAGCAGGCAGGCCAGCACGACGCCCGCGATTATCGCCCTCTGCATGAAAGGGTATTGGAGAATGTCAAGCATTTCAGTGTCCGGAGTTCCCCTGTTTATTCAAAGCCGTGTGCGGCTGAGATTGCCGCGGTCGTTCGTATCTTCGATCCTTCACTCACTCGTAATGACGATTCTTGGACAGGCATAGTGTTATCCCTACAGCATTATGGCAACGTCACCGGGGCAGGCTTACACATCATTGCAAGGAACGAAGGGCCATAGACCCGAGTGACGAAGCAATCTAGCCCGGATTCCACAAGTTTCTGCAAGAGCGGCAGTTTTCACTTTTCAG
>CBFDAY010000076.1:0-10070 GCA_965602895.1 uncultured bacterium | reverse complement strand
AATTGCGTACGGTTGATGAGCTGGTGAACGTGACCAGGTCGATGTCGCCGTCGAGCCTGTGGATCTCGTCGGCGTCGCATGCCGGGTGTCTCTTCCAGGAAATCCCGGCGCAGAAATAGCCCGGCGAGCGCTAATCGACGGGCTTGGGGAGCGGCCCCGATTCGGCTTCGAACGCGTAGGCCGCCCTCAGGACGGTCGCCTCGTCGAAGGCCCTGCCGACAAGCTGCAGCCCCATGGGAAGGCCATCTTTGCTGAGGCCGCAGGGAACGGAAATCGCGGGCAGGCCGGTCAGGTTGAACGGACACGCAAAGCGCAGAAGCGCCATCCCCACATCGACCTCCATGCCGCCGAGCGAGACGGTCTCCGCCCCTATCGGAGGCGCCGGGGCCGCCGCGGCGGGCAGCGCGAAAATATCGATCTTCTTGAAGACCTCGGCGAACTCCTTCTGGATGATGGCGCGGAGGCGCTGGGCTTTTATGTAGTGAACGGCCGAAAAGCCCGAGCCTGCCTCCAGCAAGGCGCGCACGTCGTCGCCGTAATCATCGCCGCGGTTGCGCAGGTTGTCCTCGTGATACGCAGCGGGCTCAGAGGTGATTATTATCGACTCGACGGCCGAAGTCAGCTCGATGCTCGGCAGGCCGACCTCGACCACCCTGGCGCCGATCCTCTCAAAGAGCTTCAGCGCCTCTTTCACCGACGCCAGAACCTCATCGTCGACCCCGCCGGAACAAAACGATGAATCGAACCCGATCTTTAACTTCTTGACTCCGCTTTTTAAGGCCCTGGTGTAACTCGGAACTTTCTCGTTGGCGCTCGTGGGATCCGCGGGATCATATCCCGCCATCGCCGAGAGCATGACGGCGGCGTCGCGCACGGATTTCGTCATCGGGCCAACATGGTCGAGCGACCACGCGAGCGGGACTATCCCTCTGAGGCTGACACGCCCATAGGTCGGCTTCAACCCTACTATGCCGCAAAGCGCCGACGGCGCGCGGATGGAGCCGCCGGTGTCGCTCCCGGTCGAGGCGATGCACATGTCGGCCGCCACGGCCGCAGCCGAGCCGCCGCTCGAGCCGCCGGGAATGCGGCCGGTATCATATGGATTGCGCGTTCCGCCAAAATGCGGATTCTGGGTGGTGCTGCCGAAGGCGAACTCGTGCAGGTTGGTCTTGCCGACAATGACGGCGCCGGCCGCCCGCAGCTTCGCGACCGAGGTCGCGTCGGCGTCGGGCACGCGATCGCTCATTATCCTGGAACCGGCCGTTGTGCGAAGACCCTTCGTGTCATACAAATCCTTTAACGATATCGGAATCCCGTGGAGCGGACCCAGGTAGTTTCCCTGCGCGATCTGGCGATGGGCTTTTCGCGCCGCCTTGAGAGCACCTTCCGCGTCGACCGTGATGTATGCGTTCAGCGAGGGATTGAGCCTTTCTATCCGGTCGAGGACGGCCCGTGTGAGTTCGACCGGCGAGACCTTGCGCGCCTTGATCTTCGGGGCAAGCTCGGATATGGTCATTCTGCAAAGCTCGTCGGACATCTTATGTACTCCTTATATGGGGCGGAACGTGAACGCCGGAAAAGTCTCGTTGTAACCCTCGGGCTGGAGCAGGTTCATCGTTGCAACAAGCCCCCCAAAAAGGCCGATCTCCCCGGCCGCCTGTTCCGACAGATCCAGGTCTGCGATCACCTTGAGATGAGCCCTTAGGAATTCCGGGGTCAGTGTCGGCTCGTTATTCTCCTGCATATTATGGCCTCCGTCTGTTGTCCGGCCGCTTGCAATCAGCAGCCCTTATGGTCGCGCGCGCTTTGCGCGCCTCTTGAGGATTTCGCCGAGCGAAGCTCCCGCCTGCGCGCCCGAATGGATCAGGCTGTATTCCTTCTCCAGGACGGCCAGCGCCTCTCCGAATGTGAGGTTGGGCTGCTTCTCGCTAAACTCCTTGATCGTCTCGCGAACAGCCCGGGACAGTCCGGCGAACCTTCTCCGATTCGAAATCTTTCGCCGCTTGAACTCGACCTGGGTCTCGCTCCAAAGGTCGATCACCATGTATGAAAGCAGCTTCAGCGAGCGGGCAGGCATATCCACGAGCGCATTGATGAGTTCTTCACAGACTTCCTCACCATAGTTCTCCTCGACATCCAGGAAGTACACGACTTCCCGGGCTATGTCCCGTTTGCACGTGTAATGCCTGAACTGGCTTTTGATTACGCTCTCCGACGGCAGCTCCACATCGTGGGTCCAAGTGTACCGGACTTCGATGGAGCCGTCCGAACGCTCTTTCACATCGAATTCGATCTGGTGCATTTCGCAATGCCTCCTTCGTTGTAATATCCCGCTTTCGCGCCGGCGTGTGCGCCTGCAGCGGCGGTCTTGCAGACAGTTCTAACTCTCGAACCGGATCCTGTGACGCCAGTACGGAGCTATATACGGCCGGCCAATGAGCCCCGCGGGGACGGGCTCCGCCAGAAGGTTCGCGGCCGTGTTGACCACGGTGACCTCTATTGAGTTCTCTCCTCGCGCCAAAAAGTCGGTGACATCCAAAACATAAGGCCTCCAGAGCAACACTCCGGCCCGCCTGCCGTTTATCTTCACTTCCGCGGCAGCGCCTATGCGATCGAATTTGAGAAACAGCTGTTGGGCCGTATAGCGTATCGGAATCTCGAGGGAGGCCTTGTAAGTCAAAGCCCCGATGTAGTTCGGCAGCCCGATCTGAGACCACGGCATCGCCGGCGCTCGGTATTTCTGCTCGACAACCTTGCCGCCCTTCACCCAGAACGTCCCGGCGAGGCACACCGGCTCGAGCCCGTGAACGCTCGGATAGAGGGAAGGAAAAGCGGACTGCTTCCATTGGAGGCGCAGACGGTTTCTCCCTTTTTTGACATGCGCGGCGATTGGGACCGCCAGGTTCGAAGCATCCCAGATGAACGTGGGCTCTGCACGTTTTTCCATCTCGACATCGTTGATTCGAATCGATAAGGGCCCTCCCTCAATATTTTCATATACCAGAGACAGGTCCTCAGGGACATGTTCCAGATGAAAGACCGTGCTCATCGCGAATTCGCATCCGGCGGGCGGATAGTCGTAGCCCATCTCGAACCCGGCATACTCGGCAATCTTGAGCAGCAGCTCGTCGATTTCATATTCTTCAAACTGCGTGCTGTCGAGGCCGAGAAGCCTGCACCACTTGTCTTTCTGGCCTGTCATATCGTCTATGCGCTCATATTTTGTGGTCCTGTGTTTGAACTTGCCCAGGAATTTTCTAACCGACCGACCCAGCGCAAAAGCCCCTCGGGCGGCCTCGATCAGCACGCGCGCGCGCGCGCCCAGCCGAGGGTCATCCTTCGGCGACCATGCCGGGGGCTCGATCTGCGAAAGGATTTCGATCTGCCACTCGTCGAGGAGCAGGATATTCCGAACGGGATAGTCTATTTCCCACCTCTCGGGCAAGGAGATGGGGGGAAGCGCCTGCTCGACGCTTCGGGTGTAACGCTTCCCGTCGCGGCTGAGCCTGACCTCGAGCGCGCTCGTGTAACCCGAAGCGTGCTCGGTCGTTACCGACGTGAGGTTGAGATTGGTCGAATCCACATGCTCGACCGGCTCCTCATCGGTGAACACGAAAAAGAGAGCCTGGCTGGGATGAAACCACGCGCTTATGCGGGTATATTCCGGGCCGCTTTCGTATGCGAGAACATTTTTCGTCGAGCCGTCTTCCGGGTCCCAGACCTGCGGCCTGCCCTTGCAGCGGAACGCCAACTCGGCCCGCCCTTCGGTCTCGCCCATATTGGCGACGAAATAAGAATCGACGCCTTCCATTCTCCGGTGGAGATATATCAAGTTCCCGGCGAGCGCGCCTTCGGCTATCAGGTCGGCCCTGACGCGTTCCTTCGCCGCCTTGGCCAGCCAGCCGAGGTCGGCCTCCGAATCGGGCCCCAGTCGCCGAAACGCGACCCTGCCCGCCTTGTCTCCCCCACAGACAACCTCCGCCCTCTCGGCAATCGGCGTCCCGTATTCGTCGTGCGTCGGCGTCTCATGGCCAAAAGCGACGACCGATCCCCCAGCCGCAACAAATCGCTCCGCCAGTTCGAGCAGCTTGCGCGGCATCACCGGAGCAAGCGGCAGAAGGAGCAGGGAGTATGCCTCCCCTCCGACCTTGATTCGGCCATCCTCGATTACGGTCATTTCCGAGTCGAGAACCTCATCGAAGAGATAATCGAAATCGAGCTGGTTCCGAAGCAGCGTCTCGGACGCGGCCTCCAGGAAATCGGCCAGCCTGTTTCGGTTGGCCCTCAAATCGAATTCGGCCCACAGGCTTTTCATGGGAAACGCAAACAACACATCCGCGACGTGATTGCCGCGCGAATTGATGAAACTCAGCCTAGCGATGTACTCGGAAAACTTGTCGTAGAACCGCCACCACGGCTGCGGCGGAGAGTGAGAGGAAGGAAAATCGCGCTTTCGCAACCCCCTCAGCGACATGAACGAAGCGTGAGGGTTCACGAAATTGACGCCGCAGGCCTGGGCCCAGTTGAGCACCGCCTTGAGCTTCTCCGGCGGGCTCGCCCAGCCGTTTCCTCCCCATATCTCGCAAAGTGTGCGCGAGGCGCCGCTGTGGTGGGCGGTGCTGCTGAGGGCCTTCGGATTGAAGTTCGGATGCTCCATCATCCCGTGTCGTTTTTCGAATCCGTGTTTGTCGCCGAGGATGTCGGTCCCCGGCATGTCCATACGGCTCAATGGCGCGTAAAAGCTGATGTTCGTCACGGGCAGGCGGCTTAGATCGTCCTCCTTGTCGAGGTGTCCGGTGAATATGAGCCCCCGCTCCTTCGCCCACGCGGAGACCTTCCCGAAAAAGGATTCCACATACAGGTCGCGGGCAAGCTCGAAGTATTCAGTTCGATCGCGAATACGCTGTTCGACGGGGATTGCCGCAATCCGGCCGGCCAGGCTGGGCATGGCGCCCCGGAAATCCCGGCCATAGCGCCTTTGAAACTCATCGGGCATTGCGGCAGTGTAAGGAAAAAAGGAATAGTTCGCAGGTTCGTCGGTAAATACTCCCACGAGGGGCGAGCCGTAATACTCTTTGAGATGGCGGTCGTACTCGAAATGAGTGAGTTTCATGAATTCATCGACCGCCTCGGCGTTGAGCAGATCGAGATAGCCTCGCTCGCCTCGCGTCCAGGGCGCGCAATGGGTCGCATACAAGGTAACACTTACTTCTCTCAGAAAAAACAGGAGCGCGTCACAGCCTCGAAACGCGCCCGTATCGCCCTCGCTCAGTTCCTCCGTCTTGTCCGAGAGGCCCCGTTGGGTGACGGCAAAGGCAGCCGCAGGTTTGACATCGGACGCGCGGAGGACTTCGGGCAGCCTGGAGGCCGGACAAAGCCTGTAATCAAGTCCCACCTGCTTGAACTCCGGATGCTCCCGGAGCAGCCTGCCTCCGACGGGCCCGCTGGGCCAATTGTATTCGTCGTATATCCAGCCCTGCATGCCGAGGCGCTTGAGCGTCTCACATATCGATTGGAGCCGTTCCCAGAAAACATCGGAAAAATACTCGACCTCCATGCCGGTGCGGGGGTGAATAATGACTCCGGCTATGCCCTTGGCGCTCATCTCCTCCAGCGCGTGGCACAGGCGTCCTTCGTCAAGCTCGTCGTTGAGAAACCAGAAAGGCGTGGGGCCGAACTCAGCCGGCGGACGAACAAAATGCTCTTTTATGGCATCTATCTCCATGATTGAAGACGGCAGTTTGAGCGGGGGCGGCCCTGCTTCGGCCGACCCGCCAGTGCCGAAAAACTATGTTATCACAGAAAATCCGGTCTTTCAAGTTTTCGCGGGCCACGGCAGATCGGCTCGTTCCGAAGTCGGATGTCCCTGTATGGCCTATCTACCATCTTGACGGGAGAAAAACGGGGTGTTAATATGCAGGCAATCTCCATAGTGAGGGCGATGTGCCGGTGGTCGGAAAAAGGGTGAATTCCCGATGCGGCGAATCGCCAGGGTTTCAAAAGCCTGCTTTCGGTCGCGGCCCGGCCGAACCGGCGGGCCCATATGTCATGAACATAAGCAAAACCGTCGATACGATAATCGATCTGCGCAGTCGCGGGGCGGCGCCGGATGAGCGGGTGGCCGAACACCTCAGAGCGACCCTTGAGGCGATGGGCGCGCACGTCGACGTGCAGGCGACCCATTTTTCCGCATTTTCCGGCAGTCTGGCCATGGCCGCGGCCCTTGCGCTTTCGGTCGTGTTTCTCCTGGGCGTCATCAAGCGGCGGCATCGCCTGGCATTTGTGTCGGCCTTTGCAGTCGCGTTGATCATTTTTTTTGAATTCGCGATTGGATGGCATGTCGTGAGCCGGCCGATCCAGAAGAGATCCGAGAACGTCGTCGCCCATTTCCCGGTGCAGGACGCCGCGCGGAGGGTTATCGTCGGAACACAATATACAATGCCGACGGGAACCGCTCCCGGCCGGTTCTCGGCCACGGTTTCGGCTTTCCTCCTGCCGATGACGCTGGTGATGGCGCTGCTCGGGCTGTGGCAGCTCGCCGCGCATTACGGCCGATTTGACTTCGAGGATGCGCATACCATCATGATGATAATGGGATCGGTGTGCGCGATCTACTACGCGGTCGCGTCGGGCGTTCACGCGAAAGGAGCGATGCCCGCGAAAAGCAGGCGCGCCATGACCCACAACGCCGGCTCGGTCGCCACGCTGGCGGCCCTCGCAGAGGATTTGTCGCAGAAGTATCCTCGGCTCCAAAACACATGGGTAAGCGTGGCGTTTTTCGGCGGCGGTTCGGAGGGAGAGGGCGCGGCTTCGTTCGTCAGGCGACTCGCGGGCGAGCACGACCGTACGCTGCCTACTTATTACATCGGATGCGACCGGGACGGCATGGGCGGGCCGCACGCATACGTGATACCGGCCGGGGGAGCGACGAACCCCCTTGATGCCGACCGCAAGTTGATTCGGACCCTCAATCGCGCGGCCGTCACAGTCGCGGGCCGCTCGCTCGAAATAGTCGCCGGCCATGCGCCCGATTCGGCGGCCTTCGCAAAGCATGGTTTTCCGGCGGTCGCTCTGGCGACGCTTTCGCGAGAAGGCCGGGAAGGACATAATGAAGAAGGCGGAGCATTGCAGATCGACAGGGGCCGGCTTCTGCTGAGCCTGCAACTGCTGGAGACGGCCCTCGTGGAATTCGAAAAACCGCGATCGCCATAACGCCGGTTCGGCGATTCCGGGCAATCCCGGCGCGAAGGCTCCGCCCCAATGGGCGGCCATGGGTCGTCGGGTTGCGTGTGGCGTCGAAGGAGGAACATCAAAATGAGGAACCTGATCGTCCATATCGCTTTCGTAATGCCGTTGCTGCTGGTCGCGACTTCCTGCGCGACAACGGGCATAAACGCGGGCCAGATAAACCTCATCTCGACCGAAGAGGAAGTCAAGCTGGGGGAAAATCTTGCGGTGGAGATCGAGAAGGAACAGCCGGTCCTGCGCAACCCGGCCATCACGAGATATGTGAGCGAGATCGGGAAAAGTGTCGCCGCCCAGAGCGAGAGGCAAGACGTGCCGTACAGCTTCAAGATTATAGACAACGACGACGAAGTGAACGCGTTTGCGCTGCCGGGAGGCCCGATCTACGTGTATACGGGGCTCCTGAAATACGCCGAGAACGAAGCCGAGCTGGCGAGCGTGCTGGGACACGAGGTCGCGCACATCGCCGCCAGGCATTCGACCGAGCAACTGACCAAGACCTATGGCTTTTACATGGTGGCCCAGATAGTGTTGGGGGAAGACCCGGGGGCCATAGCCGAGATAGCGCGCGACATCGTCGGCTCGCTGGGCATGCTCAAATTCTCGCGCGGCGACGAAATCGAGGCCGACAGGCTCGGGGTGCACTACATGTTCCAGGCGGGCTATAGTCCGAACGCGATGACGTCGTTCCAGAGAAAGCTCGGCAAGCTCGGATCGGGAAGCACGAGCCGGGCGATGAACATGCTCAACACGCACCCTCTTTCGCAAGACAGGGTAATGGCAATCAAAGAGGAAATCGCAAAGCTGCCGCCGGGAATACCGGTACAATATCATGCGGAACGCTACAAAGGGATCGTGGGCCGCCATCTGGATTGATGTTTTGCGCGGTCGGATGAACAGTCGAAAGGAGGACTTTTTCTATGAATCGAAAATCTCTCACGCTCGTGGCGGCGCTTGTCGGAATGTCTCTGCTGGTCTCGGGCTGCGTCGTGGCCCTCGCGGCCGGAGCGGCGGGCGGAGCAGGCGGCTATGCGTGGGCGAACGGTAAGCTGTCTTTCTCCACCGATCACAACATAGATGAATGCCACAACGCCACGATCTCCGCACTGTCAGAGCTGAGGATAAAAGTCACCGGCGACACTACGGACAAGCTGATCGGCAGGGTCAAAGGGGTCACCGCGACAAACAAGGAGGTCACCATAGACCTTGAGCCTCAATCGATGCACGTTACAAAGATAGACATCCGTGTGGGTTTCTGGGGCAACGAGACGCAATCCACGATGATAGCAGATGCCATCAAGAGGCGTCTTAACTTGTGTTTTGTCCCATAAAAAATAATTGCCGGCGACAAAACACTGGGATTTGGGATTGCCGTACATGCCTCTGGCCTGCGGTGGTAGAGGCGGTTCGCGAACCGCCCCTACAGGAACCCTCAGCGATTTTGTGAAGGTATTCCTGGGACACAACACTAGCTCATGAGCCGATCAGCCGTTTGAGTGAATCGACGAGGCGATCCATCTCTTCCCGCGTGTTGAAGTAGTTGACTGATATCCGCAGGTACGACGGGTGGGGGGTGTAGCGCGTTACGATCCCCTTCTTGAGCAGTGCGTTGAAGACGGTTCTGGACTTCTTTTTCGAGGTCTCGATGGCGACGAGGCCCGCCGATCTCGACCACTTTGCGGGCGTCACCAACCTCAATCCTCTCACTCCGGCGAGACGCTTTTTCAGGTAATTGGAATTGCTCCTGATGGCGGACTCTATGTTTTCCGGCCCGAACTCCTCCATGAAATCCAGGGCCTTTATCCATCCCGCAATGAGCGCCGCGTTGAAGTCGCACATCTCGAACTTCCTTGCGTCGGCGTAATAGCTCACTCCGCCCCGGCGATCGAACTTCTTCGCCGACTCGTTCCCTGCAAAAGAGGTCGCAAGCCCGGCGATCCTGTCGCGCCTCACAAACAAGGCTCCGGTCGCATCCGGGCCGAGCATCCATTTGTGCCCGGGGAAAGCGTAGTAGTCGCAGCCGATGTCATGGAGGTCCACCCGAAAGACGCCTACCGCCTGCGCTCCGTCCACCAGGAGTTCCGTGCCGCACTCCGCCGCCAGCGCCGCCAGCTCCTTGAGCGGCAGGCGCAGGCCGGTGTTGAAGCCGACGTGACTGATCGAAACGAGCCGCGTGCGCTCATCGATGGCGCGGGCCAGCCTGCGCAGCGGGTCGCGCCCATCGCTGAGATCGACTATGTCGATCGCGACGCCGTGCCTGTCGCGCACGACGTAGGCCGGCACCAGCCCGGCGCCGTGCTCGATGTTGGTCGTAACAATCTTATCGCCGGACCGCCAGTCGATCCCGGCCATCACGATATTTATCGCCTCGGTCGTGCTCCGCGTGATGGCTATCTCGCCGACGTCCGCGCCGAGAAGCGAAGCGAGGCGCGCACGCAGCGTCTCGATGTCCTCCCTGAGCTTATCGTATATGTGATGCGATACACCCTCGATGGAGAGCCAATCGAGGACGCGCTTCTGCTCCTCGATCACGCGCTCGGGCGAAGGACCCGTCCAGCCTGTGTTGAAGTATAGTTTTTCGCCGACCACCGGAAGCTCGCCGCGGGCGCGCTCCAGCCGCTCTTTGTGGTTTAGAGATTTTCGAATGACTCCCGCCTCCTCTGTAGTGGAAATCGATTTGTCGCGAACCGCTCGCGCCCATCAAGATCCCGGGCTCCGCCGGGCCTGCGAGGCGCGATTCAGAAAAAAAGAAAATGCTCGCCCGAACCAATAGGCTCCGGGCAAGATTTCGGCAATTCTAGCAGTCCGCACCCTTCAGGTCAAGT
>CBFDAY010000075.1:0-10275 GCA_965602895.1 uncultured bacterium | reverse complement strand
AGATGCGACGGGAAATTTGGTTTCAAAAAAACGGTGCAGCGGAACTGTCCGACAATTATCTTGGCGCAGCGAATATGAGAAGCGCGAAGATAGCGCGCCTTGTGTCATTCTTACTCTGTCGCCATTCCCGCGAAGCTTGTCCTCGACCAAGCCTGCCCTCGACCCTGATCGGGGAGCGGGAATCCAATAGATTCCCCGGTCGAGCCGGGGAATGACATTATCGGGCGCATGAACAGTTAACAATATGCCGATAAATAATACCATATATCGGCGCGAAAAGAGCAAAAAGATACAAAACCTCATGAATTATGGAAAAATCCGAAAGGCCGTTTTACGGAGTCGGCACATCCGAAACAGAATTTCGCCCTATTTCACTTTCTGGATTTTTTCGGCGTTTTTGCGCAGCTTGCTGACCGTGAGCGCGCCGCAGATGGCGAGATCCTCGGTGCGCAGTATCGAATTCGCCGTCCTGTCAAACAAGATGTTGACCTCCGGAGGGAATTCATCGTCCCCGCGCCACAGCACCACGGCGAGCGGCACCTTCGGGAAAACAGGCACCCGGAGGCCTACGTCTCCGAAGCCAAGCGGCTCGGCGCCCAGGGGTTCGGCCGCGGTGGGGAGCGAGTCGGGCCTCTCGCCGAACGCGTTCTTGAGCGGAGCGAGCGACCTGTCGGTGAATGAGGCGAAGTAAACGTCGCCGCCCTCGAACTCGCGAAACGATATCCAATCGTCCGCGAGCGGGGTGTCATCGACGCCGACGAGATAATGAAGCAGCAGAACGGAAAGGAACGGGTACACCTCCGGGCCGTTCTCGAACAGCACCTTCCGCTCCGCGATATCCACGAAAAAGTTGTCCGCAAGAAAGGGCAGCTTGATCCGACCCTCGCCGTCAAGCCCCAGCAGTCCGCAGGCGGCGACATGCGCGGGGTCGCGCTCTACCAGCGTCTTCCACGCCAGTTCCCGGGCTTCCTCGTATGTGTTTTGCGAAGGTTTTTTTATTTCGGTCATCGTCCGGCGGACCTCCCGCGCTTCGAGCGTCCGCCTGCGGCCTCGTATCCTGCGGTGAGGGCCGCGATATTCTGCTCGGTTGTCTTGTTTGGGACGCGCTGTTTGAGCGATTTTTTCAGGCTTTCGAGTCCGGCGATGCTGTCGAGGGCCGCAACCGCGCCGAGTGCGACCATGTTTACGCTCATCGGGTTTTTGGCCTTGTCGCGAGCGATCTCGGTCATCGGAATCTTATGGCCGGGGCGTCCCGGAGGCAGGCTGACGTTGTTCGAGTCCACGATGAGCAGGCCGCCTTCTTTGAGGAACGCCCTGTTCCGCTCGTAGGCGCGCTGCGAGAGGGCGACGAGAAGGTCCAGCCGCGTGCACTTGGGGTAGTTGATCTCTTCGTCGCTGATGACGACGTCGGTCTTGCTCGAATCGCCCCGCGCGGCGGGGCCGTAGTCCTGCACCTGGGTTACGTGTTTGTCCTCATGTATGGCGGCGGCCTCGGCCAGGATTATCCCCGCCAGGATAATGCCCTGTCCGCCGGAGCCGCACAGCCGGCATTCT
The DNA here is from genome assembly GCA_965602895.1 of uncultured bacterium. Classification (GTDB taxonomy): domain Bacteria; phylum Abyssobacteria; class SURF-5; order SURF-5; family SURF-5; genus CBDUSG01. Next base: position 8,721 of record CBFDAY010000075.1, on the reverse strand, counting down.
TTCCTCAACCCTTTTTCTTCCTCCCCTTTTTCTTCTTTGTGTCCGCTCTCATTTTCTCCGCCATGCGATAGTATTCGCCTACGAACTCCGGCGCCTCTTTGTCGACGAATACGCCCGTGAGGAACTTGCCGCCGAGGTCCTCCTTGAAGAGGCCCGCCTGGTCCGACCACCGGTCCTGGACCTTTTCGAGGGGGATCGCATTATTGCGCTGCCACTTGAGCATCTCGACGGCGCTGCCCATATTGTTCAATCGCCCGTAGATGGTCGGACACTGGCTGATGATCTCGACGAGCGAGAACCCCTTGTGGCGGAGCGCTTTTTCGATGAACTTCTCCGTCTTCCTGGCGTAGTACGTCGTCCCCCTGGCGACAAAGGTCGCTCCGGCGCTGGCGGCGAGGCTGCATATGTCGAATGCGTTTTCGATGACGCCCGCGGGCGCGGTTGTCGCCTTCTCGCCCCTGGGGGTCGCGGGCGAGCACTGTCCGCCGGTCATGCCGTAGATGCGGTTGTTGAACACCAGCGCCGTGAGGTCGATGTTGCGCCTGCAGGCGTGGATGAAGTGGTTCCCGCCTGCGGCTACGGCGTCGCCGTCGCCCATTATGACGATCACATGCAGGCGCGGCTTGACAAGCTTGATGCCTGTGGCGAAGGTGAGCGCCCGGCCGTGTGTTGTGTGCAGAGTGTTGAAGTCGACATACACCGGCGCGCGCGCCGCGCATCCTAGGCCGGAGACCATGATCACGTCGTTTCGCGAATAGCCGAGCCCGTCTATCGCCCGCACGAGCGCAGAAAGGCCGATGCCGTTGCCGCAGCCCGGGCACCACAGGTGCGGAAACTTTTTCGTGGACCGGATGTATTCGTGGATAACCGACATCGCAGCCTATTCCTCCTCGGCCAGGTAGTTGACGATTTCGTCGGGGGTTATGAGTTCGCCATCGTAGCGCGTGAGCGATTCGACCTTGGTCTTGCCGGCGACAATTCGCTGCACCTCGAGGACCATCTGTCCCTGATTCAGCTCGACGACTACGAACCGTTTTGTAGATGGCGCGTAAAGAGATATCAGCCTGCGCGGGAAGGGCCAGACCGTTATGGGACGAATAAGCCCGACTTTTATTCCTTGCTCGCGCGCGGCGTCGGCCGCCGCCTTGCACGGGCGAGCCGCGCAGCCGATCGCCACGAGGATGCACTCGGCGTCCTCGCACATGTATTCCTCGCTCAGGCATATCTCGTGCCTGTTGGTCTCGATCTTGCTCTTCAGCCTGGCAAGCAGTGACTTCGCCTCGTCGGCGTGCGAGGTGGGGAACCCCCACTGGTCGTGCGTGAGGCCGGTCACGTGGTATCGGTAGCCGGTGCCGAAGTCGGCCAGCGGCGGCACGTGGTCGGCCGTCGTTTCGTATGGCTGATACGCTTGCGCGGGCACGTCGGGCCGCTTGCGCCCGACGAGCTTGATGTCGGCCGCCCCTGGCAGCCGCACCTTCTCGCGCATGTGCGCTATCACCTCGTCCATCAGCAGGATCACCGGCGTGCGGTACTTCTCGGAGAAGTTGAAGGCGGTGATCGTGAGCCAGAGCGTTTCCTCGACCGACCAGGGACAGAGCACGATTATCGGGTGGTCGCCGTGCGTGCCCCAGCGCGCCTGCATTATGTCGCCCTGGCCGACCGACGTCGGGAGCCCGGTGCTCGGGCCTGCCCTCATGACGTTGACGACGACACACGGGATCTCGGTGAAGGAGGCGAAACCGAGGTTCTCCTGCTTGATTGAAAAGCCCGGACCCGAGGTGGCGGTCATCGCTTTTGCCCCGGCCAGCGCGGCCCCGATGACCGCGCCCATGCTTGCGGCCTCGTCCTCCATTTGCACGAACACGCCGCCGCGCCCGGGAAGCTCGCGCGCCATCTGCTCCGCGATCTCGGTCGAGGGCGTGATCGGATACCCCCCGAAAAAAGATACCCCCGCAAGCAGCGCCCCATGCACGCACGCCTCGTTGCCTTGCAAAAGCCTCACGTCGCCGTTCGAGTTCTTGGCGGTTTCTCGCTTAGTCCCCATGTTTGCTCCATTTCAAAGATGAGTGGAAAATCCGGATTGCGGGATTCGCCGGGCGGCCCGGGGAAGATTCCCGTCTCAGGGTTCCAGGATGTATTCCTCCACGAGCTTCGCCTTTGTTTTCTTGTCGTCCACGATGGCGTAGTCGGGGCATTGAATCGAACACAGCCCGCACATCACGCAGTGTTCGATGTGTTCAGGAACCGGAAAGCCGTCCTTGTCTATTACGAAGACTTCCTTCGGGCAGAACTCCTTGCACATGCCGCACCGCTTGCACCATCTCTTGTTGACCCAGATGAACGGCCGGTTCTTTTTCTTCATCCGTTCCTTCGCTCTCTTCTACTCAGGGCCCCGGCTTTCGGGCCGCCGGTTCGTCGTCTTTTCAAGAGTGCCGATATCTTGAATAATTATACGTCCTCTCTGGAAATCAATCAACCCTCTGTCCCTGAACTGGTTCAGCGTCATCGTCGTGGTCTCGCGCGTGGAGCCGATGAGTCCCGCCAGGTCCTGGTGGGTTATTTTCATCTCGATGACGTATTCGCCCGAGGATGTCCTCTTTCCGTGGTCGCTCGCCATATCGACGAGCAATCCGGCAAGGCGCTGGGCCACGTCCTTGAAAACGAAATCGGATATCTTCTGCTCCAGGGTTCGGATCCGGTCGCCGACGTGCTTGCCGAGCGCCCTCACGATTTCGGGATCTTCCGCCATGAACTTCGCGAGGTCGGAGCATTTGATGGTGATGACCTCGGCGTCCTCGAGTGCGGTGGCCAGCGTGCTGTGCGGGCCTTCACAAAACAGGCACAACTCGCCGAAGACGTCGCCTTTCCCGAGGACGCAGAGCACGAGCTCCTTGCCTTCGGGCGACAACTGCGTAAGCTTCACCCTGCCGCTGACGAGGGCGTAGAACCTTGCCCTCGGGTCGGACGGCATGTAGATGACCTGCTTTTCGGAGAAGCGATGAACCGAGGCGAGCGGCGCAATCCGCTCGATATGCGGAGAGTCGAGATGGCTGAAGATGTCAATTTTTTTCAGGGCGTCGACTGTTTCCAAGATCATCGTTTCACCTCCTCGCCGCGCCGGGTCTTTCCCTAATATAAGTATGCGCCAAATGGACGCGGATTCCAAGGGGCAATCGGGCGGGCCCGGGGCCGCTCCGGTCAGTCCAGGATAATCTTGCTGAACACCTCGATGGCTTTTTCGATGTCCTCGGCGGAAACATCGAGGTGTGTAACCGCCCTCATCTCTGTGAAATCTTCCGGATTAATCAGCACGCCGCGCTCGCGCGCTTCATTCATGATTTCGAGCGCGTTCTTGCCGGCGCCGGAGACATCGAAAAATACGAGGTTAGTCTCGACGGGCTTGTTGAGAATTTCTATCCCCTCGATGTCCGCCAGCGCCTCGGCGAGACGCCTTGCGTTGTCGTGGTCTTCGGCCAGTCTTTCGACGTTGTTGTCGAGCGCATAGAGGGCGGCCGCCGCCAAGATGCCCGCTTGCCGCATCGAGCCGCCGAGCATCTTGCGGTAGCGATGCACGCGCGTGATGAATTCCGCCGTGCCCGCGACAATCGAGCCGACGGGCGCGCCCAGTCCCTTCGAAAAGCAGAATGAAAGCGAGTCGACCTGCCCGGCGTATTCTTCGACCGGGATGTCGGAGGCGACGCAGGCGTTGAACAGCCGCGCGCCGTCCAAGTGTACCGCGAGGTCGCGGCTCCGCGCCACGTTCCGCACCTCTCTCATCGTGTCGAGGGGGAACACCTTGCCGCCGCCGCGATTGTGCGTGTTTTCGAGCCACACAAGTGTCGTGGGCGGGAAGTGAACGTCGGGGAACCTGACGGCCCGCTCGACCTGCTCGGGCTCGATGACGCCGCGGTCGCCGTCGATAAGGTATGTTTGGATTCCACCGAGCGCCCCGAGCCCGCCGGCTTCGTGATTGGGCAAATGCGAGCCGCGTTCGATGATGATCTCGTCGCCGGGCCGCGTGTGCGCCATCAGCGCCGCCTGGTTGGCCATTGTGCCGGAAGGCACGAACAGGGCGGCCTCCTTGCCGAGCATCTCGGCCACGCGCTCCTGGAGCCGATTGAGGGTCGGGTCCTCGCCGTAGACGTCGTCGCCGACTTCGGCCTCGGCCATGGCCCGGCGCATTTCGGGCGACGGTTTGGTTACGGTGTCGCTTCGCAGGTCGATCATCTTTCTCCTCATTTTCCATGCAGTATTACGGCGGGGAGTCTCACGGCGCGCCAAGGGCGATCCAGGCCGAGGCCGCCGGGCGCTCAGGGATGGTCTGTTTTTGATTTCTCCCAGATGGCGTCCATCTCTTCGAGCGTTGCCTCGTCGGGCGATTTGCCCATGTTGCGAAGCTCGGACTCGACGAATCTAAATCTATCTACAAACTTGTCGACGGTTTTGCTGAGGAGTGTTTCGGCGTCCATGTGCTCGAAGCGAGCCAGGTTGACGCACGAGAAAAGCAGGTCGCCAAGCTCGGCGCCCGCCTCGGCGGCGTTCTCCGAGGCGATTGCGCGGCGAAGCTCCCTGAGTTCCTCCTCGATTTTGCCGAGCACGCCGTCGCAATCGGGCCAGTCGAAGCCGGCGGCGGCGGCCGCTTTTTGCACGTGGTCGGCCCTTTTTATGGCGGAGTAGAGCAAGGGAATATCATCCATGAGCGACGGGGGCTCTTTGCTTTTCTCTTTGGCCTTGATGGCGTCCCATTGCTCGATCACATCGTCGGCGGCGTCCACGTCGCTGCTTCCGAACACGTGCGGGTGGCGTCGGATCATTTTTGCCTCGACCGAGCGCATCGCCTTCTCGGAGTCGAAACAGCCGGTTTGCTCGCCGATCACCGCGAGCATGAGGAGTATGAAGAGCACGTCGCCCCACTCCTCGCGGATTCCTTCCCGGTCATTTTTTTCGATCTCCTCGCCGAGTTCGAGTGTTTCCTCCCGCAGGCACTCGTGCATGCTTTTGAGGCTTTGGGCCATGTCCCAGGAACAGCCTTGTTCGCCTCGAAGGTACAGCACGAGCTTGTAAAGGGCGGAAAAAGCTTCGGCGATCGCGGAGATTCGCCCGGCTGGGTAGTCAGTCATCGAAATTGATTGTTCCAGAGACAAAACAGAGGCTGCATATGGGAGGAGGCAGGCGCTTCAAGTCTGCAGCCCCATTTCCTTATTCATAGTGTCCGGGCACGAGTATTCTCTTTTCGTATCTCGAGCCGTCCGGAGCGGTGTAGACCCGGATCTCCTCGTGTTCCGGCACCCATTTTCGTCCTTCCGGGCTGTAATCACCCTCGTAATAATCGCCGCCGTAGTAATCCTTTTGTTCATACTGTCCGCCGTGCTCCTCATAATATGTCGGCTGCTGGGCCGGTTGGCGGCTTTTGTCTATCTCGTGGCCGACGATGGCCCCTGTGACCGCTCCGATGGCTCCGCCGATGAGGGCGCCTTCACCGGCGTCACCCGACTGGTGACCGATGATTGCCCCCGTTCCCGCGCCTATTCCACCTCCGAGGACGGTGCCTTGCTGTGTGGTAGTGCAGCCCATCACGACGGCGGCGAGCAGGAGTGCGATTGCCGTCAGCGTTATTTTGCGTTTCATTTTTATGCTCCCTTTCGGAAAGGGTGTCCCGCGGGACCTGTTTCGGTCATTCCGCGTAGGCCTCCGCGCCCAGTGCCCGCAGGACTTCTTCTATGGTTGTGCGCCCGTCTCGGACCTGGCGCAATCCGCTTCTGAACAGCGGGACCATGCCTTCTTCGCGAGCGACCCTGTTGAGTTCATTCGTGCTTGCCTTCCTGACGACCGAGCTTCTGATGTTGTCTCCCATTACGAGAAGCTCGGCAATGACCGTGCGGCCGGAGTAGCCTGCGTGGTTGCATCTCGGACATCCTTTGCCTTTGAACAGCCGCACGCCCTCTTTTCCAAACCATTTCTTCAGTGTCTCGGCCATGTATTCGGGCGGTTCGTAGACGGCCCTGCATTTCTTGCAAATCACGCGGACCAGCCTCTGGGCCACTACGGCCGTTATCGACGAAGCGACTATGAAAGGCTCGATTCCCATGTCCAGGATTCTGGTTATCACCTCTGTCGCGGTTCCGCTGTGGACCGTTGTGAGTACCAGGTGACCGGTCAGCCCGGCCCTCATGGCGATCTCACAGGTCTCGGGGTCCCTTATCTCGCCGACCATGATCGCTTCGGGGTCTTGCCTGAGAACGGCCCGGAGACATTCGGCGAATGTCAGTCCGAACTTGCGGTTCACCTCCATCTGGGGGAAAAGGCCGAAGTTGACCTCGACCGGGTCTTCAATTGTTATTATGCTGGCCGATTCGCTTCTCAGCTTGGCGAGCTTCTGGAGGGCCGCGTACAGGGTCGTCGTTTTTCCGCTTCCCGTCGGTCCGGCGACTATCACGGAGCCCTGAAGCCCGAGGAGCACCTCTTCGAGCTGCTTCTGGATTTCCGGATAAAGCCCCAGCTTATCTATGTCGAAAACAAACCGCGTCGAATCGAAGACCCTGACCACCGCCTTCTCACCCGTGACGGTGGGAACCGTGTTTATCCTGTAGTCGACGCGTTTGTTCGCCACTTGTAAGGATATTCGCCCGTCCTGCGGCATGGTTTTCTCGTGCGCGTTCAGGTCGGCCATCACCTTGAGACGCGCGATCAGCCTGTCATGGTGCTCGGCCGGCAGCGTGAGGACGTCCCTGAAGAACCCATCGATCCGGTACCTTATCCTCAGTACGTCCTTGTAGGACTCGAAGTGAATATCGCTGGCCCTGTGCCTTGTACCCTGCTCAACCACGGTATCCACAACCTCGCTGATCTCGGCGTTCTCGTTCACAAGTCTATGGACGAGAATTTTCTGGATTTCGGGGAGTTCAAGCTTCCTGTCAAGCACGGCCACGACGCTGCTCCCTTTTTTTGTTAGACGTTGCCCTTACCCTCATCTATTCAATTATAGCGGGATTTCGCGCATATTCTACCACAAAGGGCGGGGTGAGTCAAAAGGGGCGGAAAGCTTTGTTTACAGGCTTTCGAAATGTTTCTACAGGCAGGCGGCCGCAATGACGCGATACATCGTCCGCAACCCCTGCGAGAAGTTTTCGATGGAGATTTTTTCGTTGTCCCCGTGAATCGAGGCGATATCTTCCTTGCTGAAAACAAAGGGCATGAGCCCGTAGGCGGGAATGCCTTTTGCCCTGACGAAGCGCGAATCCGTTCCGCCCGGAAGCATGAAAGGGCTGAGGACGCTGTCGGGATGGTTTGCCGCGATCACTTGCTCGATCGTGGAGAACAGTTCGGTGTCGATCGGAGATTCGCTTGCGGCGCTGAACACTTCGAAATCGAGACGTATCTTGTCCGAATCGGCAAGATCGAGGATCGTCCGCTCAAGATCGTCACGCGTTATGCCGGGCACGATTCGGCAGTCGAGCGCCAGCTCGCAATGATCGGGAATCACGTTTACCTTCACGCCGCCTTTTATTGTCGTCGGGGTGATTGTGGTCTGAACCATCACTTTGACGTGTTCATCCTTCACAAGTTTCAAAACGAGCCGACCAATGCCCGGCTTGTCGACGAACTTCAGGAGATGCCCGCGCGCGTCGAGCTTGCAGATGCCTTTTATGAAGTTGCGGAAAGTATCGGTGACGGTAATTCTAGGACGGTACTTCGAGATGTTGTTTATCGCGCGTGACATATGGAGCGTTGCGTTGTCGTTGTGGGGAAGCGAGCCGTGACCTGGACGCCCTTTCGCGGTCAGCTTCGCCCATGTCATCCCTTTCTCGGCGTTTGTGCAGAGGATCAGAGTCTTGCCGTTTATTTCCATCCCGAACCCGCCCTCGTTCAGGGCGAACTCCGCCTCGATCTTGTCGAAATGATTGTCGACAACCCAACCCGCGCCGAGTCGGCCGCCGGCTTCCTCGTCGGCGTTGGCCATGATGATAATGTCGCGCTTAAGCGGAGCCTCCTGCCTCTTGAGGAGAAACATCGCCATCATGTGCATTGCGGTGAGGCCCTTGGTGTCGAGCGTTCCCCTTCCCCAGAGGGAGCCGTCCCTTATCTCGCCCGAAAAGGGGGGCGCATCCCAGCGCGACTCATCGGCCGGGACCACGTCGAGGTGGGACATAAGCAGGAGCGGCTTTTTCGAGCCGTCGCCCCGGAGCCGGCTGATGACATTGGCCCTGCCGGGCTCCGACTCCAACACTTCCGGCTCAATGCCCTCCTTGGCGAGAAGGTCGGCCAGATACTCGGCGCACTCCAGCTCGTTGCCCGGAGGATTGGTCGTGTCGAACCTTATGAGGTCGGCGAGATACGCGGTAGCTTCATCGGTTGCGGCTTTCCAGTCTATATCATTCATGGGGCGGTCCTTGTGGAATGGGCGCTGAGTTCAAGGGATATTTGGTCCATCCAAATTCGACCTAATTGCTCTGATTCTAACAGAAGCGGTCTTTTTTTGCAAGAAAATACGTGAGCGCGATGCAAAATCTTTTGGCGAGCGTGATTAGCCAAGAAAAGACGTTCGGGGCGAATCATTGCTCAAAACGGCCTCCGGCGAGGCGAAGGCGCGTTCAAAAAAAGCCCCCGCAAGCTCAAAACCCGCGGGGACTTGGGGATCGGTGTCGTGTTGCTACTTGAGCTTGTCTCGCTTGAATCCGAGGACATTGCGCGCGACTATGAGCATGTTTATCTGGCCGGTGC
>CBFDAY010000074.1:0-10332 GCA_965602895.1 uncultured bacterium | reverse complement strand
AATCTCGTTTATCTCGCTGACTATGACGCCAGTTGGCGTCTATCTTTCTCCTCATCATATTATATACCTCTCGGCGTATGGTTTTCTGAAATCCGCACGAATCATCATTTTCATAATGTCCCCCAACCCGGCAAAACTCTGTGACTTCCGTCACACGGCCGATTCGACGTGGGCCGCGCCCTCCCGCCCGGCTATGCCACAGGCGCAGCAGCCATAATTGACTTATTTTATGGTATATGACATAATTACAAATTGATTTTCTTATGGAGGAATCCGAAGCAAAAATGAATCATAGAAGGAATGGGAGGCAAGATGGCTACCAAGGTTGGAATTAATGGATTCGGGCGAATCGGCCGAATGGTCTATCGGGCCACGCGCGAGAATCCCGACATCGAAGTGGTTGCGGTAAATGACATTACCGATGCGGCGACGCTGGCTCATCTTTTGAAATACGACTCTACCCACCAGCGTTTTCCCGGGAAGGTCTCGGTTAAGGACGGCTCGCTGGTCGTGGGCGGTAAGGATCTGAAGGTGCTGAGCGAGCGCGACCCGGCCAAGCTCCCGTGGGGAGATCTCGGCGTTGAGATCGTTGTCGAATCGACCGGTATTTTCCGCAAGCGCGAGGATTGCGTCAAGCACGTCGAGGGCGGCGCCAGGAAAGTCCTGTTGACCGTTCCTCCGAAAGGCGACGTCGACGCAATGATCGTAATCGGCGTGAACGAGGACAAGCTCAAGCCCGAGCATGTGGTTGTTTCCAACGCTTCCTGCACGACAAACTGTCTTGCGCCGATGGCGAAAGTCCTGCACGAGGCGTTCACGATCGAGTCGGGACTGATGACAACGGTGCACGGTTACACCTCCGACCAGCGGCTTATCGACGCCCCGCACAGCGACTTGAGGCGGGCGCGCTCGGCGGCCGTTTCAATAATTCCGACGACAACGGGCGCCGCCAAGGCCGTAGGCAAAGTGTTCCCCGCTCTCAGCGGCAAGCTCGACGGCATGGCGATGCGAGTGCCCGTTCAGGACGGTTCGGTAACGGACCTCGTGGCCGTAACAAAAAAGGATGTCTCGGTGGAAGCCATTAACGAGGCGATGAAAAAGGCTTCCGAGACAACGCACAAGGGAATCATTGAATACTGCGAGGATCCGATTGTCTCGGTCGATATAATCGGGAATCCGCACTCCTCGATTTTCGACTCCAACCTCACGCTGGTCATGGGGAGCAAGATGTTCAAAGTCGTCTCGTGGTACGATAACGAATGGGGCTATTCGAAGCGCTGCGTCGATTTGATAGTGATTATGGCCTGATGAATCGGCGGCCTGAGTGTCAATGAATAAGCTCACGGTAGAAGATATCGAGCCCGAGGGCAAGCGGGTTTTCGTGCGCGTTGACTTCAACGTGCCTCTCGCCGACGGCAAAGTCGCCGACGACACGCGGATATCCGCTGCGTTGCCGACAATCGAGTATTTGATCGAGCGGGGCGCCAGGCTTATACTTGCCTCGCATCTCGGCCGTCCCAAGGGGAAGACGATAGACGATCTCAGGATGGATCCCGTGGCGTCGCGCCTGGGCGAACTCCTCGGCAGGCCTGTGCGAAAGCTCGACGATTGTGTCGGCTCAAGTGTCGAAAAAGCGGTATCCGAGATGCAATCCGGCGACGTGGTGCTGCTTGAGAACCTGCGATTTCACAGGGAGGAAACCGACAACGACGAGCAGTTCGCGAAATCTCTGGCCGCGCCGGCGGACATATACGTGAACGACGCCTTCGGGACGGCGCACCGCGCCCACGCCTCGACGCATGGGATAACGAAATTCCTTGATAAATGCGCGGCCGGCTTTCTGATGGGCAGGGAAATCGAATATTTTTCGAGGGTTCTTAACAATCCGGCGAGACCGTTTGTTACAATATTAGGAGGCGCCAAGGTATCGGACAAAATCGGAGCGATTGAGAACCTGATGGATCTGACCGACAAATTTCTCGTCGGGGGGGGGATGGCATACACGTTTCTCAAGGCGCAAGGCCGTGAGATCGGGAAGTCCCTTTGCGAAGAGGACAAGATGGGTATCGCGCGCGAGGCCATCGAGAAGGCGGGCAGGCTCGGCAAGCCGTTTGTCTTGCCGGTTGACAACATTGTCGCCCGCGAACTTAGCGAGGAGGCGGAAACGCGCACAACGGAGGGGGAAGATATAGACAGTGGATGGATGGGCCTGGACATAGGGCCCAAAACGGTAGGACTGTTTCGAAGTGAATTGGAAGGTGCGGAAACAATCGTATGGAATGGGCCGCTCGGCGTGTTCGAGGTGAAGTCTTTTGAGGAGGGGACAAGGAGTATCGCCGAGCGCGTCGCCGACAGCGGCGCCACGTCCGTCATAGGAGGCGGCGACACCGCCGCTGCCATGGCGCAGTTCGGGCTTTCCGACAGGATGTCCCACATCTCGACGGGAGGCGGCGCATCGCTCGAGATACTCGAAGGCAAAAAGCTTCCCGGTATAGAAGCGCTCACCGATCGATAGACCGCCCGCAACACCCGCAGAACCATTCGCTAGGTTGGCGACACTCCGACGCCACACTTGGGGATGGGGATAAGCCACCAAAAAGGAGGATGAGCTTCAAATGACGATGACCAAGGAGGAAAAGCAAAGAATCATCAAGAAATGCCAGGTCCACGAGGGCGACACCGGTTCGGCGGAGGTACAGATCACGCTGCTGACCGAGCGCATCAACGGTTTGGCCGGCCATTTCGAAAAACATAAGAAAGACCACCATTCACGTCGCGGACTGCTGAAAATGGTGGGCCGGAGGCGCAGTCTGCTGGACTACCTTAAACGAAAAGACGTACACCGATATCGCAGTATCATCAGTGAACTCGGCCTTCGCAGATAGGAGCTTTCCGTTGTCCGGATGCGCCGGATCGGCGAAAGAGGAGAGTGGGCCCGCCTGTCGGGCGATCGCGCCCGCGGGCGGATTTGAAATAAATTCAGTACGAACAACGAATGGAGAAACCCGGTAATGATCGAGAAGACAGAAGTCAAGCTCGGAAAGAGCGTTCTTTCAATTGAGACGGGCCGTATGGCCAAGCAGGCCGATGGCGCCGTCTATGTGACATATGGAGATACCGCGGTGCTTGTGACGGCGGTCGCCTCCGATGATATTCGAGAGGGAATAGATTTCCTGCCGCTTACAGTAGACTATCGCGAAAAGACATACGCCGCAGGCAAGATTCCCGGCGGATTCTTCAAACGGGAAGGCAGGCCCAGCGAAAAAGAGACACTGACCTGCAGGCTGATCGACAGGCCCATCAGCCCGCTGGTCCCCGAGGGCTTTGTTAACGAGTCTCAAATATGCGCAATCGTCTTATCGCATGACCAGGAAAACGACCCCGATGTGCTGTCGATATTGGGTGCTTCCGCGGCGCTGGCGATCTCGGATATTCCGTTCACCGCGATAATCGGCGCGGTCCGGGTCGGGAGAATCGACGGAGAGTTCATCGTCAATCCCACAAAATCCGACCTTGAAAATAGCGACATAAATATCGTGGTCGTCGGTACCAAAGAAGCACTGGTAATGGTGGAGGGAGGGGCTAAAGAAGTAGATGAGGAGTCCCTTGTCGCCGCCGTGGAATTCGGCCATCAGATGCTGCAGGAGACAATAGAAATACAGCGACAACTGGTCGACCGGTGCGGGAAATTCAAGAAGCCGGCTCCGATTGTAGTAAAAGACGAAGCCACGGCTTCGAAGGTCGAATCGTTCGCGGCTCCCAAGTTCAGCGAGGCATTCGCCGTTACCGACAAGCTCAAGCGCCAGGAAAAAACCAAGGAATTGCTCGAGCGAACGATCCAACAATTCCCCGATGCCGAAGAGAAACAGCTTGCGCATGTAAAAAGCGCTTTCGAGAACCTGGAGAAGAAGCTGTTGCGCGAAATGATCCTGAAGGAGAAAAAGAGGGTCGACGGGCGAGGACCGAAGGACATAAGGCAGATAACGTGCGATCTCGGTTTGCTACCGAGGGTTCACGGCTCTTCCTTGTTCACCCGGGGGGAAACGCAGGCGCTCGTTGCGGCCACGCTCGGCACTTCCCGCGACGAACAGATAATGGACGAGCTTTTCGGTGACTACAGAAGAACCTTCATGCTCCACTACAATTTCCCGCCGTTCTGTGTTGGAGAGGTGAAATTCATCAGGGGGCCGGGACGACGCGAAATAGGGCATGGCGCGCTCGCCGAGCGCTCCATAAGCTGCGTGCTTCCCTCATTCGAAGACTTCCCCTATACGATTCGCATAGTCTCCGACATCCTCGAATCCAACGGCTCCTCCTCGATGGCGACCGTCTGCGGCGCCGCGTTGTCGCTCATGGACGCCGGGGTGCCGATCAAGGCGCCCGTGGCCGGGATCGCGATGGGTCTCGTCCAGGAGGGCGACGAAAGCGTCGTGATCAGCGATATCCTGGGGCTTGAGGATCATCTGGGCGACATGGATTTCAAGGTCGCCGGCAGCAAGAACGGAATCACCGGCTTTCAGCTCGATATAAAGAGCGGGGGCGTCGGTTTGGAGCTGCTTGCCGAGGCGCTCGAACAGGCTCGCGAGGGCCGGCTGCACATCTTGGACAAGATGCTGGAAGCGATCGACAGTCCAAGAGAGGATATCTCCAGGCATGCTCCCAAGATAATCCACATGAGCATCGATCCCGAAAAGATAAGGGACGTCATCGGACCTGGCGGTCGCATCATCAGAGGCATTGTCGCCGAGACGGGCGCCGAGGTCAACGTGGAAGATGACGGCCGCGTGCTGATCGCGGCGGTCAACTCCGAAGCCGGAGAAAAGGCCTACAACATGGTGCGCGCGCTCGTCACGGATGTCGAGGTCGGCAAGATTTACACCGGGCCGGTCAAGCGCGTTCTCAAGTTCGGCGCGTTTGTCGAGGTTCTTCCCGGCAAGGAAGGTCTTGTCCATATCTCTGAACTCAGCGAAGAAAGAGTGCGCCGCGTCGAGGACGTCCTCAAAGAAGGCGACGTCGTGACCGTCAAATGCATCGAGATTGATCGGCAGAACCGCGTCAACCTGAGCAAACGGGCGGCCGACAAGGAACTCGCTGCGAAGGACCAGAAAATTGCCGAGGAGGTATAAGCTTCCAAACGGGATCGAAGTCATCACGGAGCGAATTCCGTATTTCAGGTCGGCGTCCATCGGCGTGTGGATCCGGGCGGGGTCCGTCAACGAGACGCTCGAAATCAACGGCGTCTCCCACCTGCTGGAGCACCTGTTTTTCAAGGGCACCAAGACTCGCACCGCACGCCAGATAGGGGAGGCGCTGGAGGGCATGGGCGGAACCGCCAACGCCTTCACCGGCCGGGAATATACATGTATCTACGCCCGGACGCTGGATTCACACCTGGATGTCGCCGTTGAGCTTCTGGCCGACTTGCTGCTCAATTCCACGTTTCGCGATCTGAACAAGGAAAAAGCCGTCGTCGCCGAAGAGATCCAATCCTACATCGACGCGCCCGACGAACACGTCCACGACCTCCTGTGTTCCGCCATGTGGCGGCGTCACCCGCTCGGGTTTCCCATAACAGGCTCGAAAAAGGCGCTTGGCAGGCTGAATCGCAAGATCGTCAAGAACCATTATCGCCGCTGGTACGTGCCCTCAAACATAATAATTGCCGTCGCCGGCGGATTCGAGAGCGACTCGCTCAGGCGGCTCATTGAGCGTCATTTTGTGGGACTCGATGGATCGGACAATCACCACACCTATGAGCCGCCCAAAGTGCGCGCGGCAAACAGGGTATACACTCGGCGAATCGGCCAGACGCATATCTGTATGGGGATGCCCTCCGTCAGCGCGGGCGACAAAAGGCGTTATCCCGCCAATCTGTTGGCAAATATCCTCGGCGGCTCCTCCATCTCCCGACTTTACCAGCGCGTCAGGGAAGACGAGGGTCTCGCCTATCAGGTCAATGCGTTTCTCAGCTCTTACGAAAACACCGGCATGCTGGGCGTATACGCCGCCGTGGGGCCTAAGCGGGCCCAGAAAGCCCTCGACATTATCATCGAGGAAATGGCCTCGATGAAAAAGCGGAAAATTCCCGAAAAAGAACTCCAGAGCGCGAAAGAACAGCTCAAGGGCAACATCGTACTCTCGCTCGAAAGCACTTCCGGACGCATGATGCGCCTTGCTCGCTCGGTCTTCACTTTCGGCCGCGTCGAAAGCCTCAAGACCGTAATGAATAAGATCGACGAGGTGACCGCCGGCGAAATCAAGGAGCTTGCGCGCGAGTTCTTCCGCGACGAGGCGCTCAACGTGGTCGCCCTCGGCCCGATCAAGAAGCTGCGCGTCAGGGAGCTGTGAACCGCAGATCCGGTCTTTCACGTACCTGTGGGCGCGACCGGCTTCCGAGCACCCGTGGGCGGGACCGGCGGCATATTTGACAGGCCAAATGATTACCGTCAAGGTCAAAAGACTTTCCCATAACCCGGACCTGCCGCTTCCTCGGAAAATGAGCGAGCACAGCTCCGGCTTCGACCTGATGGCCGCCGTGGACGAACCGGTGAATATCGCTCCCGGCGATACCGCCCTCATCCCGACCGGCATTGCCCTGAGCATCCCCCCCGGCTACGAAGGGCAAGTGCGGCCGCGGAGCGGATTGGCCGCCAAGCACGGCCTCTCGATTCCGAACGCGCCCGGTACCATAGACGCCGATTACCGCGGCGAGGTTAAGGTTATATTGATCAACCTTGGGCGGGAGACGGTCACGCTCAGGCGCGGCGACAGGATCGCCCAACTGGTGATCGCGTCGGTTCCCGCAGTTACCCTCGATGAGACATCCGAGCTTGACGCCACCCCGCGAGGCGACGGTGGGTTCGGCCACACGGGCGCATGAGAGGGTCCGCTCCCGCGACCCAATATGTCGCCATATTCTCCCAAGTTGTCTTGACACACCTCATTATATTGTGGTAACATTTCCTGTAGTATCGGCTCCGAGCGGGACTCTTCGAAAGGGTGAGCTTTACATGCCCGCGCCTAAGAAATTCAAGTCGAATTTGAAAAGCGAGATCGTGGGCTTTTTGCTGCTGGCGATCGCAGCCATCATCTTCCTGAGCCTTGCCTCTTATAATCCCATGGATACGTCCGCGCACACTTCGGCCCCCAATGCCCCCGTGACGAATACGGCCGGCGTTATCGGCGCCCATGTGGCCGAAGCGCTGTTTTTCACCGTGGGGTTAGCCGCCTATGTGCTCCCGCTCGTCCTGTTGGTGTGGGCGTGGAAAACTTTTTGGGGAAAGACCGGAAGAGAAGTCTACCTGAGGCTTGTCGGGCTTGTGATGATGCTTGTTTCCATCGGAGCGCTCGCCCAGATGCTCGACCTCTCCATGCGCGGCAGCCGATTCGGGGCGGGCGGCGTCATGGGTCCCTATGCGGCTGATTTCCTCGCCGGGCTGTTCGGCCGGCTCGGCGCCCAAACGGTGGCGCTGACGTTTCTCATAATATCCATACTGCTGACCACCGAGTTTCTGCTTTTCTCGATCGCCGTGATTGGGGGAGTCGCTTTCGCCAGGATGATGGCCGGGGCCGGCCGATTCGTGTATGAAGGGGTTTCAGGGGCCGGCAATCTGCCCGGCGGCCTTTCCATCGCGCCCAAGAAGAAGCCGCCCGAAGTGGCAAAAACCCGTCGAAAAATCGAGAAAGAGGAGGAAGTCTCGGACGAAGAAGAACGTGAGGCCTCAAAAACGGATAAGCCCAAGCGACGCAAACCGCTGATCCGCCGCCGGAAGGATAGGGTCGCGAGCCGGTCCGTCGCAAGGAAAAAGGTGAAGAAGCCGGCGCGTCGAGGCTCCAGGGAATTCGAGCTGCCTCCGATCTCGCTCCTCGATTCGCCCCGGCCTGTCAATCATCGGAACCGCCGCCAGACACTCGAGGAGATGTCCGAGCTGCTCGAATCGACTCTGGCAACCTTCGGCGTCGAGGCCGAAGTGGTGGAGATATCGAGTGGACCGGCGGTAACCCGGTTTGAGCTGAAGCTTGCGCCCGGAATCAAGGTCAACAAGGTGCTCGCGCTGTCCGACGACCTTGCGCTGGCGCTCGAGGCCTACCGCGTCCGCATCGAGGCGCCAATCCCGGGCAAAGCGGCGGTCGGCATCGAGGTGCCTAACAAGGTGCGCGAAAACGTGTGTTTACGCGAAGTTATCGACTCCGAACAGTTTCAGAGTTCGCGCTCGAAACTCACGATCGCCCTCGGAAAGACGGTCACCGGCGACCCGCTCGTGGCCGATCTGGCCGGGATGCCCCACCTCCTGATTGCGGGAGCGACAGGATCGGGCAAAACGGTCTGCGTCAATTCGCTGATTGCGAGCATTCTCTTCAATTGTACTCCCGAAGAGGCGCGCTTCATGATGATAGATCCCAAGGTGGTTGAGCTAAGCCCTTACAATGGGATTCCGCACCTGCTCTGGCCCGTTATTACCGATCCGAAGGAGGCGGGCAAATACCTCCACTGGCTTGTGGGAGAGATGGAGCGGCGCTACACGGTCCTGGCCAAGGCCCGCGCGCGCAACATCGAATCGTACAATCAAAAGATAAAGGAGCCGGTCGCGCCTCGTCCGGGCGCCGGGGCGATTGAGGAGGAACCTCTTCAGCCGCTGCCGTATATCGTGACCGTGATCGACGAGCTTGCCGACCTCATGATGGTCGCCTCGATCGAAGTGGAAGACGCCATCACCCGGCTCGCGCAGCTGGCGCGGGCGGTCGGCATCCACCTCGTGCTCGCCACGCAGCGGCCTTCGGTCGACGTTATCACCGGCGTCATCAAGGCCAATTTCCCGGCCCGCCTATCCTTTCAGGTGACCTCTCGGGTCGACTCGCGGACCGTCCTCGACATGAACGGGGCCGAGAAGCTGATCGGCAAAGGCGACTTGCTGTACCTGCCCGCGGGCCTCTCCAAACCCATACGGTCGCAGGGCGTCCATATCACCGACCGCGAGATTAACCGCATCGTGGAGTTTCTCTCGGGCCAGCGCGAGGCCGAGTACCTCGATCCCAAGCAGGAAGAACTCGATCAGGCGATCAAGCGCCCGGAGGCCGACGACGAGCACGGCGATCCGCTCTACAAGGATGCAGTTCGCGTCGTGCTGAATACGCAGCAGGCCTCCAGCTCGATGCTGCAGCGTCGCATGCGTGTCGGCTATGCCCGCGCCGCACGCCTGATAGATATGATGGAACTCGACGGCATCGTCGGCCCCTCCCAGGGCAGCCAGGCCAGGGAAATCCTTGTCGGCCAGGACTATTTGCGCGCTCTCGACTCGCAGTGATGGAGCGGGATTCTTATCCTCCATTGTTCGGGTCCGGATCTCGACTTCACTCCGAAGTCCAGCGTTGTTCTCCGGCGCTCAACCTCTTTTTCGGGAAGGCTCATTGCCCTTTTTTTGCTATTGAAATATTCGCCTGCGGCGGTTATAGTTGTAGTTGAGGGGAGTATCTAATCCCATTCGAGTGAGATGATGAGGCTTTGTCAAATAAAGTGTGGATAGAAAGCCTTGGTTGCGCCAAAAACCAGGTAGACTCAGAGGTCATGCTCGGCCTGCTCGGTTCCGCGGGGTTTAGCATCGCGGAGGCTCCGGACCGGGCCGATCTGATAATCGTCAACACGTGCGGTTTCATCGAGAGCGCCAGCGAGGAATCCATCGAGGCCATCCTCGAGATCGCCGAGGCGAAGGCGGCCGGCTTGTGCAAAGGGCTGATCGTGGCGGGGTGCCTTTATCAGCGCTACGGCAAGAGGCTGCGCAAGGAGATGCCCGAGGTCGATGCCTTCGTCGGCTGCGGAGAGCTGGAAAAGATAGCCGAAACATGCCGCGGCGTGCTGGGCGAGAGCGCGCCGGGATCCGCAGACGTTCCCGGGGCGCCCCAATACCTCTACGACCACAAGACACCGCGAGAGTTCCTCGATGGTGTGGCCTCGGTTTATGTGAAGATCGCCGAGGGATGTGATAACAAGTGCGCCTACTGCACCATCCCGCGCCTGCGCGGGACCTACCGCAGCCGCTCGGTGGATTCGGTTGTCAAGGAGGTACGGGGCCTGCTCCGGCTTGGCGCCAAAGAAATAAACCTTATCGCGCAGGATACAACATATTTCGGTTTTCCCGAGGGCGGCGAAGAGGGGTTGACGACACTTCTTCGCCGGCTCGACGGCATCAGGGGCAAGAAATGGTTGCGGTTGCTCTATGCGCATCCGGCCCGCATCACCAGCGCGGTGGCCCGTGCAATCGGAGATTCGCGGTCGATTTGCCACTACGTCGACATGCCGATACAGCACATATGCGACGACATTCTGAAGGCGAT
>CBFDAY010000073.1:0-10499 GCA_965602895.1 uncultured bacterium | reverse complement strand
TGTCAGTGGATTTTTTCCTGAAAAACGCCTATGATGAGATAGAGCCGATTGAGCCCGAAGGGATTCCCCAAGGAGAATGATGATGAGATTCCATCTGCCCCTGATCGTGACCGTTTTTCTTCTGCTCCCCTTTTCCAGGGCGACGGCGGACGAAAAGGCCGACAGCGACGTCCTGCCTCCGGAGAAAACGCAGATAATCTATGAAACTCTCCTTCCGAAGGAGGCGGAAGAGGCCGGGGAATCGGCGACCGAGAATGCGGCGGCGCAATCGGCGTTGCGCGCCGGGACGACCCCCGAGAGGATGGCCCAAATCCTGCGCGACCACGATATCGAGCCCATGGGAAATGCCGGGCGCCGGCAGTTTATCCATGAGGGGATGCAGATGTTTCTGCTCACGGATCCCCAACATAACCGCATGCGGCTGATGAGCCCGCTCGCGAGGCTCGACCTGCTTCGCCGGGAGCCCGATTTCAACGAAGTCGAGCTTTTGCGGAAGATGCTGAAAGCCAACTATCTGGCCACGGGCGATGTACGTCTTTGTATTAACAACCACATCATCTGGGCCGCCTTCCTGCATCCGCTGGACAGCTTGACGGAACGCGATTTCATGAGCGCGCTCGGACAATTGGCGGAAACAGTGCGAAAAACCCGCGGCGAAATTGACTGACCGCAACGGCCGCGGACGGCAAATTAAATAACTCGCCGCCGGCAAATCCCTCTCCATCATTATCGCCTCTTTACAAAGCCCACTTTTTGCGTTATATTTGATTCATGCGCCCGAACCTTAACATCAATTTAAGGCACGCGCGTGATTCGTATCCATTTGGTGTTGGTGGAATCAATCGGCTAGTCTTATCTTGAGAGGAGGAAATGATGGTTAGGAAAACTGTACTCGGAATTGTAGTTCTCGTTTCTATGACGCTGGGTGTGGGTTGTGCCACAACTGCACAAATGAGCCGTTCATATCCCGCCCTCGGGCCGGTACCGCCGCCAACGGCGGGGCACCAATTGAAAGTGGATAATTTGCTGGTAATCTCGGACATATCGAGATCCATGCGGGATGCCGGCAAAATCGGGACGGAGAAAGCGCTGCTGACCTCCTTTAACCAGGGAATCCCAAAGGGGTTAAAGCAGAGCGGAATGCGTACGTTCGGCAAGAGCGCATACTATCATACCGTCCTTGTGCAGCCGGTGCAGAAATACGACCGGTCCGCATTGGCCGAATTGATTGGGGAGCTTGAAGCGGGCTGCGGCAATACTCCGCTTGCGTCGGCATTGGTCAAGGCCAGTGGCGACCTTGAGGACGTTGCCGGGAATATCGCGATGCTGGTTGTCAGCGATGGAGAAAACGTGTCGCGCGATCCGATCGGGCCGACGCTTGCACTGAAGGAACTCTACGGGGGTCGGCTCTGTATTCACACCGTCCACGTGGGCGACTCCGTTGCCGGCGGGGAAATAATGAAGCAGATCGCATCGCACAGCGGATGCGGCATCGCGGTGGCGGCCGCCGACCTGGAATCCGATAGCGCCATGAAACAGTTCATCACGAACATTTTCTTCAAGCACGAGTACTCGGATAGCGACGGCGACGGCGTGCCTGACTGGTCGGATAAGTGTCCCGGCACTCCCAAAGGCGTGAAAGTGGATGCAAACGGCTGTCCGCTCGACAGCGACGGCGATGGCGTGCTCGATTATAAAGACAAGTGCCCCGGCACTCCCAAAGGCGTCAAGGTGGATGCGGTCGGCTGTCCGCTCGACAGCGACGGTGACGGAGTGCCCGATTATCTGGATAAGTGTCCCGGCACCCTCAAAGGAGCGCCTGTTAATTCGGTCGGTTGCTGGACCATAAAGGGGATAAACTTCGACTATGACAAATGGGACATCAAGCCTCAGTACCACGGCTTGCTGGACGAGAACCTGCAGGTGCTGAAGATGAATCCCTCGGTCAAGGTCGAGATACAGGGTCACACCGACAGCAAGGGCTCCGATCAATACAACCAGAAGCTCTCCGAAAAGAGGGCGGAATCGGTGAAGAATTACTTCGTCGCCGAAGGAGTCGCTGCAGGCAGGATTTCCAGTCGCGGTTACGGTGAGTCAAAGCCGATCGCGACCAACGAAACTCCAGAAGGTCGGGCCAAGAATAGAAGGATCGAGATAAAGGTAATCAGCAAATAAACCCGATTGGACGCTATAAGGCCGACCCGTCATCTGCAGGGTCGGCCTTATCTGCTTTAGCCGATTGATTGTCGTAACGAGAATCGACAGTAGGAGGATTCATCATGAAGCATGCTCCGATAACTGTAGCGGTTATATCTCTTTTTTTGATCCTGGCGGTGTCGGCCTGCGGCCGAAGCAAGGCTGCCTCCAGCGAGGAAGCCATTGCAGAGGTCAAGACAATGGAAACGGTAGAGGAAAAGGCGGACTATCTCGTCAAACAGGCGAAAGCTTTTTACAGTTCAGAACAGTACCGGGATGCGGTCGAATCGGCCCAATATGTGTTGAAGAACCTCGATAAGGATTCCGAAGAGGCTCGCGAGATACTCGCCAAAGCCCAGAAGGAAATGGGCTCTGCGGT
Organism: uncultured bacterium; assembly: GCA_965602895.1. Lineage (GTDB taxonomy): Bacteria > Abyssobacteria > SURF-5 > SURF-5 > SURF-5 > CBDUSG01. The sequence continues at coordinate 7,924 of CBFDAY010000073.1, read as the reverse complement.
GGAAGGCGTCGTGAAAGATGTCAAGAAGGGCATTCGCAACCTGGGAAAATAATATGCGCCGACTCTACTCATGTTTGAAACTGCCGGGAAGGCACAATAGAGGAGGTAGCTGATGGATACCATAATTCCGAAACTGCAAGAATGGTTCGCGTTTTACGGGCTCAAGGTCCTTGCGGCTATCCTGGTCTTCATTGTGGGTCGCTGGATCGCCAAGGCGCTCAAGAAGCTGATAAACAAAGTGATGACGAAAAACAATGTGGACCCCACTCTCGTTTCATTTGTCGGCGATCTAACTTATTTTGCGTTGTTGGCATTCGTGGTCATTGCGGCTATCAATCAGCTTGGTGTGCAAACCACTTCGTTCATTGCCGTTATCGGTGCGGCGGGTCTGGCCATTGGTCTGGCCTTGCAGGGATCGCTTGCAAATTTCGCCGCCGGTTTTCTCCTGATACTCTTCCGTCCGTTCAAGGTGGGCGATTATATCGAGGGGGCGGGAGTCGCAGGCGCGGTCGAGGAAATCCAGATCTTCACGACGCAGCTAAAATCACCCGACAATAAGAAGATAATCATCCCGAATGCGAAACTGACGGGGGACAATATCATTAATTATTCCGCCAACGAAACCCGGCGCGTAGATCTCGTTATCGGAGTTGGATACGACGATGACCTCGCGAAGGTGAAGGAAGTCCTGGAGGATGTCCTCTCAAAGGATGACCGGATCTTGAAGGATCCTGCTCCGACGATCGCCGTTGGCGAGCTTGCCGACAGCAGCGTGAATTTTGTGGTGCGCCCATGGGTAAAGACGGCGGATTACTGGGATATCTACTTCGATACGATGGAGAATGTGAAAAAGCGTTTCGACGCCGACGGCATAAGCATCCCGTTCCCGCAGCGCGACGTGCACATGCATGCGCAAAAATAAAATGGGGATTCAGGCGCTAAGACCGGCGAGATGACGTATCAGTCCGGCGACAGCATGAGGTTGCGGCCCTTTATATATTCCAGCGTTTCCGGCAGCTTGTCGAGGGTCATTTCAAGGGTCATCAACGGCCGCATTTTCTTCTGGTTGAGGAGCCGGTAAACCTTTTCGAAGTCCACATTCCCCTCCCCGAAGGCGAGATGCAAATCGTTCCGGGCGTCGTTGTCGTTGATGTGAACCTTCACGACATACTTTCCCAGAGCATCGACCCACTCTTCCAGGGGGACCGTGGAATAAACGTTGACATGGCCGACGTCGAGGCATACCTGCATGTGGGGCGAGTCGACGGTTTCGATCACCTGCTTCAGCAGGTAAGGCGTGCTGATAAACATGTTTTCTATGGCGATGGTGATGCCAAGCCTCTTTGCATGGTTGACGACGGGCCTGAATATTTTCAGGCTGTTCTCAAACCATATCTTGCGGTAGTCGGCGGGGATCAGAGGGTTGAGGCCCAGGTGGAACACCACTATCCCGGCTTTCAGCAATGCGCTGATGTTGAGCGCGCGCATGAAATTGAACTTGGTGTAGTCGCGAATAATCCTGTCCTGGCTGCCGGGGTTGAGATCGAAGAGCGGACCGTGGACGCTTACCGCAACACCCTCCCGCTCAAGCAGCTCTCCCATGGATTTCACTTCCGCATGGGGAAAATTGCGAACCCACCCGGTGTCGTACATCATGATTTCGATGCCCAGGTCGTTCGACTTCAGGAATTGAAGGCTCTCGCGAATCGAATCGAAGGGGACCGTCGCGGCATAGCTCGTCTTGCGGGCAAGCGCGCCGCTACCAGCTTTTTTCAGGCCTGAAGGCATCCTTGATAACCTCTATCCGGGGCTTGAGGCTCCCATCTTCCATCAGGACGGCGACCACGTCGAAGCGGCAGTCGACGTCGTCGATGCGCTTCTTTTGGAGATACCACCGGGCCGCCTTGCAAAGCTTTTTCCTTTTGCCGGAACCGACGGTTTCCTGCGGCAGCCCGAATTCAACCGAGGCTCTGGTTCTCACCTCGACAAAAACCAGGCATTTGCCGTCGCGCGCCACGATATCTATCTCACCGGCCGGCGTCCTGAAATTGCGTTCCACTATCCTGTAACGCTTTTTTTTCAGCGCTCGAACGGCGTGATCCTCGCCCTCGATACCTCGCTCGATATTCTTCGGCGCCAAGGCGCTATTCCTTTTGGACAAGAAAAATCCTTATCTCGCCGAACTGTTTTTGCTGCCGGGCTGCCGCCTCCTTCAGCCTTATCAGTTCCAACAGCGCAAGGAACGTGGCTATCAGGGCCGATTTCGTTCTCACCGCTCCCTCGAATATTTCCTCAAGGAGCATGTTGCCTTTTTCTCGCAGCCGGTCGCGCAGTTCCTCGATCTTCTCTTCGACGCTCACTTCATCGAGCGATATCTCACTGAAGGTTTCCGCCGTCGCGTATTCCAGGACGCGCTTGAAAGCCTCCAGCAGCTCGAACATGCTCGTTTCAAGCAAAGGCTCGTCTGTCTCTGTGTCGACATCTTCCTGGTGAGTGGGCCGATACAGGTCGCTCTCCGCCTGAGCCCTTCCATCGAGATGGCCGGAAAGTTCCTTATATTTCCTGTATTCAAGAATCTGTTCGATCAGCTCGAACCTCGGGTCTTCCTCGGATTCTTCATCTTCCGGAGTTGTCGGCAGGAGCATCCGCGATTTGATCTCCATCAGCGTAGCCGCCATGAGCAGGAATTCGCTGGCGATATCGAGGTCCAGTTCGCGCATCATCTCCAGGTACTCGACATACTGATCGGCTATGGTGGCTATGGGGATATCGTAGATGTCCATCTCGTTGAGCCTGATCAGGTGGAGCAGCAGATCGATCGGTCCTTCGAAATTGTCGAGCCTGAGCTTATAGGTCATATCAGCATAGCCTTTCGGACTTCCCTCATCGTGGCCGCTGCCGTAGCGCGCGCCTTTTCGGCGCCCTCGGCAAGGATGACTTTCACGCGGTCGGGATCGGCCGCCAGCTCGGAGCGCAACGACCTGAACGGACGCAGGCGCTCTATCAGGGATTCGGCCAGCGCCTGCTTGTCCTCGACACAGCCGATTTCAGCCGAGCGGCATTCCCGATTCGCGCGCTCGACCCACTCCGGCGAACCATATATCTTCTGCAAATCGAACACGGGGCAGATGTCGGGATTGCCGGGATCGGTTCTGCGCTTGCGGGCGGGGTCGGTCAGCATTTTCATAACCTTTTCCCTCGTCTCTTCCTCGGAATCGGATAGCAGGACGGCGTTGCCGTATCTCTTGCTCATTTTCCTGCCGTCGATTCCGCGAACGAGCGACGTCTCCGTCAGGAGGGATTGGGGCTCGGGGAAAACGCCCGCGTATAGGTGCTCGAATCTTCGGGCAAGCTCGCGCGTGAACTCCAAATGCGGAAGCTGATCCTGCCCGACGGGCACGGCGTCGGCCTTATATATCAAAATATCGGCGGCCTGCAGCAGGGGATATCCGAGAAAACCGTGCGTGGAGATCTGGCGCCCCTTATATTCCTCGAGCGCCTCCTTGTAGGTCGGCACCCGTTCGAGCCACCCGAGAGGGGTAATCATGGAGAAAAGCAGATATAACTCCGCGTGTTCTTTGACGTGCGACTGCACGAAAATGACGCTTTTTTCGGGGTCGAGGCCGGCCGCAAGCCAGTCGATAACCATTTCGGTCGTGTCCGATTGAATTGCCTCGGAACTTTCGTACTCGGTCGTCAGGGCGTGCCAATCGGCCACCATGTAATATGTCTCGTGTCCTTCGTCCTGTAATCGCTTCCAGTTGCTGAGCGCGCCCAGGAGATGACCGATATGAAGCTTCCCACTAGGACGCATCCCGCTCAGTATCCGCATTTTCGCCATCGCTTTCTCCGTTCCGTCCCGCTTTATCCGACTTCGTTGTAGTATCGCTCTCTGAATTCGACCCCGAGGTCTTCCCGGGCCAGTCTCTTGCACGCCTCGAATTCCTCATGGTCCATGTCGAGCGCGGTCACGCTGACATCGGGTATGTATTTCTTGCTTTCGCGAATAAAATCGAGCACCGACAGGAAGGTCTCGGGCCCGTACCTGGGCCTGCAGAGGTCGTAGTACTTCTCGGCGGTCGAGTTGTTCAGGCTCACCGACACCGCGTCGATCAGCCCCTCCAATTCCGGAAGCACGTTGCGGCCGTGGATGAGATTGGCCTGACCGTTTGTGTTGACGCGGACCTTGCAGCCTTTTTTCTTCAGATAGGCCGCGGTCCGCTTTATGACGTCGAGCCGGAGAAACGGCTCGCCCAGACCGCAGAATACGACCTCCCGGAAAGATGATAATTTCCCTGCCGAAAGCGCACCGATAATTTCGTCGGCGCCCGGGTCGCGCCCCAGGGAAAGGTTGTGCCCTTTCACATAGGGGCTTTTATATCGCGTACAGAACGCGCACTCGTTGGTGCACGAGCCGGTAACGTTTATATAGAGCGAATCCCTGATCGGGTAGACTATGACGTCGCCGTTTTCCTCCATGGGCAAGCCGAAAAGCCGCTTGGCGTTCAGGGTCGTTATGCGGTCGATGTCCTCGACGCTGAGTCCCTTGATGCGCGCCAGCTCTTCGGCGACATAGCGCACGTATGCAGGCTCGTTCCGCTTTCCGCGTTTCGGCTGCGGCGCCAGATAAGGCGCGTCGGTCTCGATGACCATTCGCTCAATGGGAACTTGCCCGACAACCTCGCGCAGGTCGCGGGCGTTCGGGTATGTCAGCGGCCCGGCGATGGAGATGTAGAAACCCCAATCGATCGCTGCAGCCGCAAGCTTCGCGTCGCCGGAAAAACAGTGCAACACGCCGCCGGCGAGCCTGCCCGCGTGCGCCGACAGTATCTCGGCCGCGGGCCCGTGAGCGTCGCGATCGTGGATGATGACCGGAAGCCCCAGTTCCTCCGCCATCGCAAGCTGGGCCTCGAACGCCTCGAACTGCGTTTCCCGGGGCGATAGATTGCGGTAGAAATCGAGGCCGGTCTCACCTATCGCCACGACATTCGGGTTCCCGGCCAGCCTGCGAAGCTCCTCAAGGGCCGAGTCGTCCATCGACGCGGCGTCGTGCGGATGTATGCCGACGGCGGCCAGCAGCCCCGGGTGCTCCTCGGCCATCGCGACGGCCCTCTTGCTCGATTCGACGTCGAACCCTATGACGATCACGCATTCGATTCCAGCCCGCTCGGCATTGTCGAGCGGCGCCGGCCAGTCCCCGGCGAATTCGGGCATCTGCAGATGCGCGTGGGTGTCTATCATGTTTCCACCTTGGGGAACAGAGGCTCACCCGGCCTGGTCGCGGTCCCAGCCCCGAGAAGCCCCCATTGCTCGGCCTGCTCGAATTTGACCTTATCGAAGCCGTCGAGCCCAAGTTGTGACCACATCTTCTCCGCCGCCTCCGGCATGAAGGGAGCGACCATTATCGCAATGATCCTCAGCGACTCCAGGAGATTGTAAAGCACTGCATCCAGTCGCTTCTTTTGCTCAGGCTTCTTGGCGAGTTCCCATGGAGCGTTTTCTTCGACATACTTGTTGCATCGGCGGACGAACGCCCATATCTCTTCGAGCACGGCGCTGAACTGCAGCCGGTCCATCTGGGCGCTCGCGCGACCGAAGAGCCCTTCGGCCATTTCGATGATCTCGGCGTCTGCATCGCCCCGCTCATCGGCATGCGGGACTTTTCCGTCATTGTATTTCTTGAGCATCCCGAGCGTGCGGCTGAGGAGGTTGCCGAGATCGTTTGCGAGATCGTTGTTTATCCTTGCGATCATCGCGGAGATCGAGAAATCGCTGTCCTTGCCGAAGGTACCCTCCCTGAGCAGGAAATATCGGACGGTGTCGGAGCCGTATTTCTGTGATAGCTCAATGGGATCGACGACATTGCCCAGTGACTTGGACATCTTCCGGCCCTCGACGGTCCACCAGCCGTGTCCGAACACTCGCTTGGGCAGCGGCAGCTCGGCCGCCATCAGCATCGCGGGCCATATTACGGTGTGAAACCACAGTATCTCTTTCCCGATCAGGTGGAGATCGGCGGGCCATACGGCGCCGAACCGCTCGTCGTCGGTTCCGTAACCGGCCGCGGTAATATAGTTGATCAGCGCGTCGAACCACACGTAGATAACATGATCGCTGTCGCCGGGCACGGGCACTCCCCATCTCACGGTGGTCCGGCTGATGCTCAGGTCGTTGAGACCTTCGCGAATCCGGTTGACGATCTCGTTCCGGCGGGTCTCAGGCTCGATGAATCCGGGGTTGTCCCCGATGAGCTTGAGCAGCTTTTCCTCGAATGCGGACAGCTTGAAGAAGTAGCTCTTCTCCTTCAATCGCTCGACGGGTCGGCCGCAGTCGGGGCAGTTTCCGTCGACCAACTGCTTCTCGGTCCAGAACGCCTCGTCGGGTACACAATACCACCCCTCATAATCCCCGAGATAGATATACCCGCTTTCCTTTATCTTCTCGAAAAACTTCTGGACGCCCCGCCCGTGATATTCGTCGGTGGTGCGAATCATGAGGTCGTAGCTGATATTGAGCCTGCTCCACGCCTCCCTGAACCGCTCTACGACCGTGTCGGCCCATTCCTTGGGCTGCTTGCCGCGTTCCTCGGCCGATCGTGCGATCTTGTTTCCGTGTTCGTCCATCCCGGTAACGAAAAAGGCGTCGTAGTCTTCCATCCGCTTGAAGCGGACGAATACATCGGAGGCAATCGTGCAGTATGCGTGCCCTATGTGCGGGACATCATTGACATAGTACGCGGGGGTAGTGAGATAGAACTTGCCCTTGGACATTATCAAAAATCACTCCCCTCCCTTATCGCTTTCAGCGGCTTTGCCCTCGGCGCCGTCACCGTCGCTTTCGGCAGCTTTTTTTTCTTCTCCGCCTGCATCTCTCTTTCTTTCCGCACTGGCGTAGATGGCGTATTCATATTGTATGCAACACATGAGCCGCCCGCACTGGCCCGAGATCTTCGTGGGATTCAGCGCGAGGCCCTGTTTTTTTGCCATCTTGATGGAAACGGGCGTGAACTCCCGCAAAAAGGTGGCGCAGCAAAGTGTCCTGCCGCAGCAGCCCATTCCTCCCACTATGCGGGCTTCGTCGCGCACTCCTATCTGGCGCAGCTCTATGCGCGTGCGAAACTGATGGGCCAGGTCCTTGACCAGTTCCCGGAAGTCGACGCGGGTATCGGAGCGGAAATAGAAGAGAATCTTGCTCCTGTCGAAGACCGCCTCGACCCCGATAAGCTTCATGGGGAGTTCTCGCTCCTCTATTTTGTTTTCGCAGATCTTGAACGCCTCTTCTTCGAGCTTCAGCAATTCCTCATGGCGCTTGATATCGCCCGTCGTCGCCCTCCGAACCGCCTTCATCACGCTTTGCAGACAACCGGGCCCCAGCTCGATCTTTTGCGGCTCGACGACGACCTCGCCCAGCTTCAAGCCGAGATCGGTCTTCACGATACAAAAATCACCGGCATGCAGCTTGAGCCCCTCGGACTGAAATGTATGAAGCCGGCCCGGCGCCTTGAATTTTATCTTGCCTACTTCTATCATCGATCGCTCCCATCATTTATGATCGAAACGGGGCGCCTCCCACGCTCGCGCCAAGTTTCACGGCAATGGTAAAGAGCATGCCGCCCCCGAGTCTTCTACTCTTCTCGCAAGCTCAGCATGAGGTCCATAAACACGCGGTCCTCTCCGACGAAGTGCGAGCAATAATCCGAAGCCGTCTCGATTTTCCGCATGTTTTGCTCTATCGAGGGGACACTCATGGACTCGGCGCGGTCGCGCAGAAATTCGATTTTGCTTCGATTGATGACGAGTTCTTCGGCGCCGGTCTCCTTCAATACCAGTATATCCCTGTACAGGGCCAGCAGCAATCCCAGGCAGTCGCCCAGCTTTTCTCTGTAGTGTCTGTCGACAAAGGACTTGCGAAGGTCCTCTATCGA